>NZ_JAKJJY010000007.1:0-258092 GCF_022320955.1 Clostridium sp. YIM B02555
TTCTCACATGCGTTCGAAAAGGCAGATGCGTAAAAAAAATCTACGGCTCCACAGTCGCCTGCGATTTTTTTATTAAAGCTTAAGATAAGAGGATTACTTAGGAAGAAGGATTTTTTATGTTAATAAGAAAGAATGTCTTAAAACTAACAATACCAATAATTATTGAACAAACTTTTGTTATGTTGCTTGGAGTATGTAATACAATAATGGCTGGTCATATTGGTAAAGAAGCTGTATCTGCAATTGGAATGGTAGATTCAATGAATAATTTGTTTATATCATTTTTTGCAGCTTTATCAGTAGGAGCAACAGTAGTAGTTGCTCAACAAATTGGACAAGGCCAAACTAAAAAAGCTAATGAGACTGCAAAACAAGCAATTGCATCAGGACTGGTGGTATCTGGAATGATAACCTTGTTCTTATGGATTTTTCGGGTACCTATTATTAATTTTTTGTATGGTTCTGCTGAGGAATTAGTTAAATTAGATGCAAAATTGTATATAGAATTTACTTTGTTAACATATCCTTTTATAGCAATTGAACAAATTTCTAATGGAATATTAAGGGGAACTGGAGATACTAAAACGCCAATGTTGATTACTATGTTTATGAATGTAGTAAATATAATCTTGGGGTACATATTGATTTACGGAATAGATGCTATTCACATTCCGTCCTTTGGAATAATGGGAGCTGCTATGGCGATAGCTATAGCTAGAACAATTGGTACAATAGTAATAATCTTTGTGTTACTACGAGGAAGTAAAAATATAAAAATTAAAAAGATATATCCATTTAAGTTTGATATGAAAATTCAAAAAAATATATTCAATATTGGTGTCCCAGCTGGAATGGAGGCAGTAATTTTCCAAACAGGTAAATTACTAGTCCAAGTCTTTATAGTTACAATGGGGACAGCTTCAATTGCAGCAAATGCAATTGGAATGTCTATATCACAAATAATTAATGTTCCAGGAAATGCACTTTGCTTAGCTGCAACAACTTTAGTAGGGCAGTATATTGGGAGAAATGATATTAAAGGTGGAAAAAATACTTTAATATATTTAGTTAAATTTGCAACAATTTGTTTAGTTTTTGTTGCAATGCTTTTTGTTCCAATTGCAGAATGGGTAGCAGGTTTTTATACTACTGACCCAGAAGTAATAAGTCTTACAGCAACTCTTCTTAAAAGTAATAGTATTGCAATGGTTACTTGGGGGATTTCCTTTGTTTTATCGTCAGGTCTTAAAGGAGCAGGAGATACTAAGTATACAATGATGACTGCATTTATAGGTATGTGGGTATTCAGAATTGGTTTAGGGTACATATTTGGAATAGTACTTAAAATAGGTGTTCTAGGAATATGGTTAGCTATGTATGTAGATTGGATTGTAAGAGGAAGTTTGTATTGCATGAGATTAAGAGGCGAAAAATGGATTAAACATAGAATAAAAGGATAAAAATAAAGATGGGTAAATGTTTACAAAAATTAAATGTTAAGTTATAATGTTCATTGAATTAGTTGAAAATCAAAAACATATATAAATATAGCTAGTTTATGTATAAAAGTGATTTTTAATTAGTTACAATACCTTATAATCTCTCTTTAAAAGAACTTCTTGTAATTTATGAGAAGTTCTTTTATTAGTATTTTAAGAAAAATAAATTAACTTAGATGAAGAAATTTTGTCATTTACTGATAGAAAATTTGTTATATAATAAATATAAGAAATCTGATAAAGAATATGCTAGGTATGATACTAGTTGGTATTCGGTTTAACTAAAATATATTGAGAGGAGGAAAATTAAATTTAATTATATACTAATGAAAATTACTCTAGGCTTATTAAGCAATTTGTAGGAGGAGAGAATGGATTTGTTAATGAAGAACTTTATAAAAAAAATATTATTTGTATTGATGGTAATATCAACATTTAGTGGACAAGTAGCATTTGCTAAAGATGATGATTTAAGTTCATATATATACAATCATTTAGAAAATTGGGATACTGAATTTGATTTTTCATATAATAAATCAGATGTATTGGATTATGTAAGAAGTATTGCAGAAAAGGATGATTATTTAGGTAGATCCTTGGAGTCATTAGTGTATGAAAGAAGAGGACTGACCGGAACCTTAAAAGTTACATATAAAACCACAAAAACTCAAGAAGAATATATTTCAGAAGAGTTAAAAAAAATAATTTCAGCAACGATTACTGACTCTATGAGTGATTTTGATAAAGTTAAGGCTATAAATAAATATTTGATTGATAGATTTGAATATGATGATAGTCTTGTATCAGACAATTCATATTCTGCATTAACTACTGGAAAAACTACATGTCAGGGCTATGCTATGACTACCTATAAATTATTAAATTTAGTGGGAATAGAAAATAAGATTGTCCTTGGAACTTTAGATGGAGTTCCTCATGGCTGGAATTTAGTTAAGCTTAATGGAAAGTGGTATCATTTAGATGTTACAAATAACGATGCTGTAGGAAATGATAAATATTTTCTTAGAAAAGACAGTATATTAATTTCAGATGGATTTAGTTGGGATAATAACAAATATCCAAAATGTGATGAAGATTATGACTTTGGAAATAGCAATAATGGGATAGGACAAGCTACGATTGGATATAAGTCTAATGTTGATGGAAATTGGACTTTAAATAATGGCAAATGGTATTTCTATAAGAAGACTAGAACTTATGCTAAGAGTTGGAATATTATTGATGGTAAATGGTATTTCTTTAGTAATAATGGTGACATGGAAACTGGTTGGATTTCTTTTGGTGGAAAGTGGTATTATTGCTATCCAGATAGTGGAGCAATGGCCGTAAATACAGTAGTAAATGGTTATACCGTTGATGGAAGTGGTGCCTGGGTGGCATAAGGAAAGATAAACTCCTGTAAAAATACAGGAGTTTATTTTTTATTCTTTAGGAATTTATAATGCAGTAAAATCTGTGGATAATATATGAAAAAGGCTATTTAAGTGAGTTGTGTATAAGAAAAGAATAAAAAACAAATCATATTCGCCTGTATAAAATGTTCTCATATGCAGCATAGCTGCTCTTTCTAAGGAAATGTTCTTATATGCAGCATAGCTGCTCTTTCTAAGGTGCACATTTTTCTCACATACGTTCGAAAAGGCAGATGCGCACCTATAAAAAGAGTGCGAAGCACAATACGGAACTTAATATTAAAAATCTCCGGCTCCACAGTCGCCTGCGATTTTTTTGTTTTCTAATCAGTTGTATTTTTTATATCATCAGAATTAGTTTGAACTTTTGTGTAATTTTCATACCAGTTGTTTATAAGCACTTTTAGAGAAGCCGCTATTGGAACTGCAAGAAGCATTCCAAGGATTCCACCAACATCTCCACCTATTAAAATCGCTATTATTATAAATACAGCATGTAAGCCTACACTATCTCCAACAATTTTAGGTGCTAAAAGATGTCCATCAATTTGCTGAACTATAAGCATTGCTATTACTGCATAAAGGACATTTATAGGAGTTCCACTGAGTAATCCCATAATAGCTGCAAGAACAGTACCTACAATTGGTCCTACATAAGGAATCATATTCGTTATTCCTGCGAAAATACCAATTATAATAGCGTAATCAATACCAACTATTGAAAGGGAAACAGCAGATAAAACTCCAACAAAAAATGCTTCGAGTAATTGTCCTTTTAAATAATTTGAAAAGGATTGATGAATAACTTTAAAGACATAAGTTATCTTACCTCCAACCTTACTTTCCCTAAAAATTAAGTTATATATTTTATGCCATAAGTCGAAAAAGTACTCAGAATCTTTCAATAGATAAATACTTATTACTAGAGCAATGAAAAAAATTGCAACACTACTTCCAATTGACATAACATAAGAGGTCATATTACCTAGATTATTTTCAACATATTTTTGTAAGTAAACTACACCATCAACAATGTAAGGATTCATACTATTAATAAGAGGGTTATTTATTTTATCTAAAGTTTCTTTAATAGAGCTTGGAGAAAAGGAAGTATTGCTTATATATAATCCTATATGTTGCGTAATATTTGTTAAGGTAGTGTTGTTGGATAGTTGTCCACCAATCATAAAATATATACCTAATAGTAAACCTGAAAAAATGCCTACTATTAAAAGATAAGATAATGTGATAGCCAAAATACGTCTTATTGAAGCTTTTTTTATTTTAAATACTTTATTTTTTTCTAGAAATTTTTCAATGGCTTTAGTAAGAGGATATAATAGATATGCTATTATAATACCTATAATCAATGGTTTAATTAAACCTAAGATATATCCCAAAGTATCAAATGTAACTCCAAAAATTGTACCTATGTTAAAAATAATTAAGAATGCTATATATATTATTACTGCAGTAATAGTTATATATATTGAGTATTTAAGTAATTTTTTATCAAATTCAAATTTCATATTGCGATAATTATCTCCTTAATTTATATTTTTTTATTACCACACACAATATATTGTAATATATTGTGTGGATAAAAATTGATTATAATTCAATAATGCATAATTTTTTATCAAAGCACTTTTTAAAACTTTCATCCATTTCTACAGGCAGACTATCCTTCATATATTTTACACTAGCCTTTGGTATAGCTAACTTGAAATTATCTTTTTCATTAATAACTACAACTTCAGCTAAACTATTATAGAAATATTTATCAATTTTATGAGCTAAGCATAAAATGGTTGAAAGTCTTTTGCAGATAAGTATTTGATCCTTCGTTAGTAAGTCTTTGTATTCATCTATAATTTTATAATCGAATTTGCCGCTAAGAGCTATTGAATATGCTGTCATCAGGATTTCTTTGTGAGAAAGCCCTGCTATTAAAGAATTTATTATGATATAAAAGCTATGTTTATAAGCATGTTTAACAGAAATACTTACTCCTACATCATGCAATTTTGCAATGATTCCAAGCAATTTATTTTCTAATCTTGAATATTTAGAATTTGAATTTTCAAGATATTTATAGATAACAAAACATAAATCCCTGATTTTATCAGCATGAGTAATGTTTAAATCGTTATTAGTTAAAATATTATTTAAAGAGAATTCTAAAATATCAATATTATGAATATCCTTACCTAATAATTTTTCGTATAAGACCCCTTCACGTATTCCATATTGGCTAATTTTTAAAAGTGGACAATTACAATAGTCCATAAGCATAACTAGAGCAGAAAAAGGTGCTGTAAAAATATCAACTCTTTCTTTAGGTAAGCCTTTTAACTTTTGTTTTTGATTAAAATCAAGACTAATAACATAGTCATAAAGAATTTTGATTTCCTCAAAGGATACTGAATAATTGTGCAATAAATCTAAAGGATAAGAAATAAATTTTTTATGTATTTTCCCGATGGAACGGGCTGTACCACCAATACCGATTAAAGGTAAATCTTTTTCATTTTTTAGCCAAGGTAATTTATCGAATTCTTTAAAAATAAACTTTTTGAAATCTGCTGATAAATCTTCCTTTTCATTTTCATCAAAAGGAAATAGTTTAGTTAGTGGAATTGAACCTAAAGGCAAACTTATCCCGTGTGATATTTTTCTATCCTTAACTAAAGTGATTTCCATACTAGAACCACCAATATCAATCAGTATGGCATCACTAATATCCATCGTTGATTGAATTGTTATATAACCATAGGCTGATTCTTCTAATCCGCTTAGAATTCTAATATTTAACCCTGTATTTTTCTTTATTAAACCTAAGATATCATCTCTATTTTCTGAACGTCTAACTGCTTCTGTTGCAACTACTATTATTTCTACAACATTATTCTTTTCACAAAGAATTTTAAAAAATTCAAGAGTTATTAATAATTTTTCAATGCCTTCGTTAGAAAGTTTATTATTTTTATCAATATATTCCCCAAGTCGTGTCATTCTTTTTTCTTCATCAATAATTTTAAAAGAGTTATTTTCGTATATTTCATATACTAAAACTCTCATAGAGTTAGAACCAATATCAATTACTGCAATATTTTTCATCTGATTCCTCCTAAGATATGATACAATTATAGTAAAATTAACCAATATATAATCTGTTATTAACATGAAGTTAACAAGAATGCTAGATTATAATATTATGTATTTTATTATTGTACATTATAGGTGATGTATTTTAAATACTATTATAGCAAATAATTAGATTAGGTTAAAAATATTTAACTTATTTAGAATGAGGGGATATTATGAACGAGCTGCATGCGTATGATAATTACAAAAATTTCTTTAATAGAGAGTTAAGTTGGTTAGAATTTAATCAAAGGGTATTGGATGAAGCTAAGGACAATACAAATCCGTTATTAGAAAGACTTAAATTTTTAGCTATATCTAGCTCTAATCTTGATGAATTTTTTATGGTAAGGGTTGGATCTTTATATAGCCAGATTCAAGCAGGTTTTGATGAAAGGGAAGTTTCAGGTTTGACACCTGGCGAACAAATTGAAAAGATATTAGAAAAAGTTAGAATCATGGTAAAAGATCAATATATTACATATGAGCATTTATATGATCATTTAGGGGTAAAAAATTTAAGAATTTTAAATTATAACATGATGAATGAAGAACAGTTAAAGTTTGTAAATGAATATTATAAAAATATTCTTTATCCAGTATTAACACCAATGGTAATTGATTCAGGAAGACCATTTCCATTATTATTAAATAAAACCTTAAATATAGGAGTGATATTACAATCCAATAAGAGTGGACAGGAAGTCTTTGCAACTATTCAAGTACCATCTGTATTAGATAGATTAGTTCCTATTCCAGGAGAAAATGGAGAGAATTTTATATTATTAGAGGATGTTATAAAAAATCACTTAAGTGAGCTTTTTGGATTTAAAGTATTAACAACTGCTTGCTATAGAGTAACTAAAAATGCTGATTTAAGCTTAAATGAAGAAGGTGCAGAAGATTTACTGGAGACAATTGAGGAATCTCTTAAGCAAAGAAGATGGGGAGTAGAGGTTAGATTGGAAATTGAGCAATCTAATGATAATAGAATAATAAATATTTTAGAGCAGGAATTTGAAATATCAGAGAATCAAATATTTGAAATCAAGGGACCTATCGATTTAACATTTTGTAATAAGTTATACAACGTTAAAGGGTATAGTGAATTAAAATTTGAACAGGTGAAGAGTTTAGCAATTAAGGAGCTACAAGAAGAAGATATTTTTCAAGCAATAAGTAAAAATGATATTTTTCTGCATCACCCTTACGAAAGCTTTTCGTCAGTTGTTAAGTTAGTAGAAACAGCAGCAAAGGATGAAAAGGTATTGGCAATCAAGCAGACACTGTATAGAGTAAGTGGAAATTCCCCAATAATTGCAGCACTTTCAAAGGCAGCAGAAAATGGTAAACAAGTAACTGTGCTTGTTGAGCTTAAAGCAAGATTTGATGAAGAAAATAATATTCATTGGGCTAGGCAGCTTGAAAAAGCTGGATGTCATGTTATATATGGGGTTATTGGACTTAAAACTCATAGTAAAATCTTGCTTATTGTTAGACAAGAAAAAAAAGGAATAAAAAGATATGTTCATTTAGGAACGGGAAACTATAATGATGTGACGGCTAAATTTTATACAGATATTGGAATTCTTACTTCAAAGCCCGAATATGGAGAGGATGCGACGGTTATTTTTAATATGCTTTCTGGATATTTCAAACCTGAAAATATGAGTAAAATAACAATAGCACCTTATAGATTAAGAAAGAAATTGGAGCACTTAATTGAAAGAGAAACTGAATATGCCAAAAGCGGAAAAAAGGCGAAAATAATAGCAAAGATGAATTCCTTAGTTGATAAAAAGCTTATGATTGCCTTGTATAAGGCTTCACAAGCTGGTGTGAAAGTTCAACTTATAGTAAGAGGAATTTGTTGCTTGAAACCAGGTATAAAAGGCTTAAGCGAAAATATAACAGTTAAAAGTATTGTAGGAAGATATTTAGAACATAGCAGGATTTATTATTTTCATAATGAAGGAAAAGAGGATATTTACATATCAAGTGCAGACTGGATGTATAGAAATCTTGATAAAAGAGTTGAAACAATGACAATAATTGAGGATTCTATGATAAAGAGAGAACTAAAAGAAATGCTAGAATTATATTTAAAAGATAATGTTAAAAGTAGAATCTTGAACACAGATGGTTCTTATTCAAAAGTAGTGGTGGATAAGATAGTTAATGCTCAAGAAGAAATGATGGAACTTTGTAAAAAATATAATAAAAAGAAATAGTATTGAAAATGATACCTTCAATGTATGCAAAAGCAGAATTGGAGGTATTTTACATTTACAAAATCTTTAGAAGATGATAAAAATTATATATAATATACTGAAGAAATACAATATTTAAACGATAATGAATAGTAAGAATATAAATTTAGCTTGAATTATTAATATACATATAATATTCTAGGAGATGAGAAAAATGAAAAGCAAAAAATTAAGAATTTTAACTCTTGCATTAATTGCAATTTTAGCGCAAGGAACCTGTGTATATGCGGCAAGTTCAAGTGACGATAAAGATAAATATACGAAAGAAGATTTTGACAATATGACACCTGGATTTGAATGGAAGGATATTGATAAGAGCAATCAAAAGGTTTCTTCGTACATTAATTCTTTTTCAAGCACAATAACACCAGAACAGGCTGCAAAAGATGATAAATCAACAGATTCTACAACTTCCACAACAACTACAACTAGTACAACTTCTACAACTACAGATTCAGCACCAACAGATGAAATTGTAACTACATCACCAAGTACAGGAGTAAAAGGGGATTTTTGGGGAAAAACAAAAGCAGGAAAATGGATATTAATTGAACAAGGAGTTCCTGTAATTGGCTGGAAAAGTGTTAATGGAGCATGGTACTATATGGATGCTAATGGTATAATGCAAACTGGTTGGATTAATGACGGCGATAAGTGGTATTTTCTAAGAGATAATGGAACAATGGTTTCTAATGCATATGTAGGTGGATATTATTTAACTTCTGATGGATCTATGGCATAAAAAATAATTTAATAGAAAAGTCTTTAGATTAGTATCAAGGAGATAGAAAAATAATTTTTTTTGCATAATGTAGTTTTGATTTTACTAAAAACTATATTATGCTATTTTTATATATGAAATTATATCCAAATATATTGACAAGATTATCAAAAAAATGTTATTCTTAATGCAGATGAAAATGTATACATGATATTATCGTAGGATTGTTACTGATATTCAGGCGAAACCTAAGTAAAATATAAGAATTGGAAAATGCTTATATTATACTTAGGTTATTTTTTTTAGGAAGCAATTTTTTCTACATGACGTTAAAATATTTAGTGATATGAAATTATGAAAAGGTTTAATAGATTTAATATTACTATTTATTAATAAACAATTGTTTTTAAAGGGGGAAAAGTAATGTGTAAAAAAACAAGTTTTTTAGTGGCAATGGCCTTATCTGTTTCATTGATGGCAGGCTCATTAGTAAGTATACCAGTTAAAGCTCAAGATGGTACTTCTGTTAATGTAGTAGCAGGAACTTCAAAAGAAGAAAATACAGGATATTCCCAAGGCATTATTCAAACGACAAAATATGGTAAAATTAAAGGATACCAAGAAAATGAAGGAAAAACTTTAATTTGGAAGGGTATACCATATGCTAAAGCACCAGTTGGTGAATTGAGATGGAAAGCTCCTGTGAATCCTGATAGTTGGGCAGGAACTTTAGATGCAACTAAAGATGGAAATATGGGAATTCAATTATCTAATGGCAAAATCGTTGGTAGTGAGGATTGTTTAAATTTAGATATTTATAGACCTAATACAAATCAAACTAATTTACCAGTTTTAGTTTATATTCATGGAGGTAATAATCAAACAGGCGCTAGCAATGAAATAAGTCCTAAGAAATTGGCTGTAAATGCTAATTGTATAGTTGTTTCTATAAATTATAGACTAGGTGCTCTTGGATTTAATAGCTTGCCAGCACTTAAGACAGGAAATAAAAATGAGGATTCTGGTAATTATACTCTGTTAGATATAAGCAAATCATTAGATTGGATAAAAGCTAACATTAGTTCTTTTGGTGGGGATTCTGAAAATGTTACAGCCTCTGGCTTCTCTGCTGGTGGTAGAGATGTAATGGCTATGCTTATATCGCCAATATTCAAGGATAAATTCCAAAAAGCAATTTCATTTAGTGGTGGAATGACAACTGCAGATCCAGAAGACAGTGCTAAGATAATTGCAAAAGCAATTGCGCCACTAGTAGTAGCTGATAAAATTAAAGCAACTGAAGATGAAGCATACAAGTGGTTATTAACTGATGGAAAAGATGTAAAAGCTTATCTATATAATCTTTCAGCAGATAGATTAGCTAAATTAATGGGAAATGCAGGGATAAGAATGAGTGCTTTCCCTCATTTATACAGTGATGGAACAGTTTTGCCTAAGGAGGGCTTTGATACAAAGAATTATAATAATGTGCCTCTTATTATGTTAACAGGAGCTAAAGAATTCTCTTTGTTTGGTAGATATGATAAGTATTTTGCAGCTAAAGATGATAACACTCTTATGACTAATCAGGAAGCTAATAAGGAATTAAACTTTGCATTAAATTATGGAAGTAAATTATATGAATTATTCAATGCTGAAGAATCAGCTGAAAGAATGATTAAAAATTATAACGCACCAATTTATACAGGTGATTTTAAGTGGGGATTAGATAAGAATGTAGTAGGAGATAAAATGGCTCAATTAGCAGGACCATTCCATGGAGTTTGGATTCCTTTCTTAACAGATGAAACAACAGGTTTTAGTGCAATGTATAAAGATAGTTTCAACAATCCTGGAGCAAAAGATCTAGGAGTAAAAGTTACTGATTATATTACAAATTTCTTATGGGATGGAACTCCTAATGGGAAAATTACTACTGGATGCGAATGGAAACCTTGGAATGGTGCAAATAGTAAAACAACTCAATTAATTTTAGATGCTGACAAAAATAATGCTAAAATCAGTATGTCTAATGAAAGAATTGATTATGAAGAGATTTTAAAACAAATGGATGCTGATACTACGCTATCAAAAGAAGTAAAAGATAAATTAATAAAAGAAGTTCTTAATGGACGATGGTTTAGTGATAAATTAGATAAGCATTTTGGAAATTCTAATCTTTGGATCAAATAGACTAATAGTTTAAAATGAATGGTGAATGATAACTTGTTAATATTGTTCACCATTCATTTTTTTCGGTTAACCAATTGATGATCCGTATTCTTTTAAAAAGGCAACAGCAGTATTTTTATATTTAATGGTTATATAATGCAAGAAATTAATAAACTATCAGTATATAATAACAGTAAATTGATATAACTAATAGAATTATTAATATGGAGGAAAAGCTATGGATAATTGTAAAGAGGTAAAAAACAGTTATGGAAAATTATTAGGATACGAGGTTGAAAACAATATAGTTAATATTGAGTTTGAAGAGGAAAAAGTATATATAAAAATAGTGAATTCTTATATAATTAATTTTTTTGTACCTTCATTTAGAAAAGAAAGAAATTCAAAAGCAGTTGAAAATTTAAAGGATAAGAATTGTGATTTTGAAGTGGAATTTATAAATGGTGGAATTCAAATATCAACAGAACAGTTGCAGCTTAAGGTATACGATTGTTTTAAGGTGGATATTTATGATAAAGAGGGTACAAGGTTATGCGCCGATTATCGAGGTGATAGTAAACCTTTTAATAGACGTTATGGTGACTATATGCTTGCTGAAGCAGAAGGACATGCTATCAATAATCAGGAAGAGTATAAGTTGTACATATCAAAAAATATGGAAGAAGAGATGTGCTTTTATGGATTGGGAGAAAAAACTGGACATTTAAATAAAAAGGGTTACCATTATGTAAATTGGAATACAGATAATGCTAAACCACATGGAGAAACTTTTGATAGACTTTATAAATCAATTCCCTTCTTAATTGGATTAAGTAAAGGAAATGCTTTTGGTATATTTTTTGACAATCATTTCGAGACTTATTTTGATATGGGAAGGGATAATTCAGAATATTACTATTTTGCAGCTGCAGATGGTAATTTAGATTATTATTTTATTTATGGTCCTTCAGTAAAAAAAGTTGTAGAAGGATATACTATAATTACTGGAAATATGCCACTACCAGCATTGTGGACACTTGGATATCAACAATGCAGATGGTCTTATGATAATGAAACAAGACTTATGGAAATAGCAAATAACTTTAGAGAAAAAGGAATTCCTTGTGATACCTTATACTTGGACATAGACTATATGGATGGATATAGAGTATTTACTTGGAATAAAGAAAGATTTGAAAATCCAGAAGCTATGATTAAGACCTTGAATAATATGGGCTTTAAGGTTGTAACGATAATAGATCCTGGTGTCAAGGTGGACAAAGGTTATAAAATTTATGATGAAGGTCTTGAAAATGGATATTTTGCAACAGATAATCAAGGGATAGTATATAGAAATGAAGTATGGCCTGGAGATTCGGTTTATCCTGATTTCTTAAGCTCAAAGGTAAGAAAATGGTGGGGAGAAAATCAAAAAATAATGATTGATACTGGAGTAAGTGGAATTTGGAATGATATGAATGAGCCAGCAAGTTTTAATGGACCACTTCCAGATGATGTTATGTTTAATAATGATGGTATTTTAGTAACTCATAAAGAAGCGCATAATATTTATGGTCATATGATGGCAAAGGGAACTTATGAAGGTTTGAAGAAAGCGACAGGAAAGAGACCATTTATTGTAACTAGAGCATGTTATGCAGGAACTCAGAAGTATTCAACTGCATGGACAGGAGATAATCAAAGCACATGGGAGCATCTTAGAATGTCGATTCCTATGCTCATGAATTTAGGACTTAGTGGAATGGCTTTTTGTGGAACTGATGTGGGAGGCTTTGGACATGACTGTAGTGCTGAACTATTGAGCAGGTGGGTTCAAGTTGGAACATTCACTCCTCTTTTTAGAAATCATTCTGCAATGGGAACAAGGGATCAAGAACCTTGGGCTTTTGATGAAATAACTGAAGAAATTAATAGAAAATATATAAAATTACGTTATAAATTGTTACCGTATCTTTATGATATGATGTGGAGATGCAGTAAAAATGGGGAGCCAATTATAAGACCATTACTATTTAATTATCAAAATGATAAAAAAACTTATGAGATAAATGATGAATTCCTTTGTGGGGAAAATATTTTAGTAGCGCCTGTTGTTGAACAAGGAGCAAAAGCAAGAATGCTATATCTTCCAGAAGGAAATAGCTGGATAGATTATTGGACTAAAGAAGAATACGAAGGAGGACAATATATCATAAAGGAAACTCCAGTGGATGTTTGTCCGATTTACGTTAAAGGTGGGTCTATAATTCCAACTGGAGAAGATCAAAATTATATTGGTGAAAAGATTGTAAATAGATTAACTATAGAAGTCTATTTATCAAAAGAAAACACAGAAATTAGATATCATCATTATACTGATGATGGTGAAAGTTTTAGATATCAAGCTGGGGAATTTAACCATTACAAAATTAAGATAACTAATTTGGATGAAAAGGTTGAAATTAAGTTTAAGGTAATAGACAAAGGCTGTAAAGAAAAATATGAGAATGTTGAATTTATAATTTATAATTTAAGGGATAAAGACTTAAGTGTTAATGGTGAAGTTATAGAAACTATAAATGGAAAAGCTGTTATTTCAAATCCTAATAAATAGAAACGAAAATGGAAATTTAATAATAAAATATAAAATATATATAAATTAGTATAATATGCTAAAATGGTGTTAGATGAATGTCTGACACTTTTTTTTACGGTATTAACTGAATAATTATTTGTTTTGATTTTTAGGAGGTGCATTTATGGAAATAGGGCAAACAAACAAATTTGGAGATCACATTTATAATTATGAAAGTAATAATATTGAAACTAATGATGGAACTTTTTCATTTCAATTAGATTCAGCAAATAAATCAGAAGTTATTTCAGATTTGCAAAAAAAATTTATTCAAGCTAATTTTGAAATTGCAGATGTTTCAAAAAATGATCAAGCTGTAAATATTTATGGAGATGGTTATAGCGAGAGGTTTAATGTTATTATTTCACCAATAATATTAAAGCAAATGGAAGAAAGTATGAGTAGAAGAATAGAAATAGAAAATAAAATTTTTAGATATATTCATGAAAATAACACAGGTCTATTTAATAATGAAAAAATGTCGTCAGGAATTATATTTCATAGTGATGGTACTGTTGAATATTGGTCTATACCAGAATACTCTACTAATAATGAAAATCAAAAAAATAAGTATCAAGATAATAATGTTTATGGAAGTCCAAGCTATAGGGGAGAGTCGGAGCTTATCAGAAAGATAAGTAATTCTGAGCCATTAAAATCAAAAGCAATGCAGTATGATGGGTTTGTGCCATTATATAATTTGGGAATTCCAATTAGTGGAGAAGGCAAAAAGGTTATCTATAATAAAAGTAATGAAGAGGATGGAAAACAAAGTTTATTGGAATATTTAAAAGAAAAGTTCTGTGGAATAAATATTCACATAATAGAGATTAAAACAAGTGATGAAGCTATATTAAAATATGGAGCGAAATGTGCTTGGAGATCTAATGTTTGCATTTCACCAGTTATTTTTAAAGAAATGGAAACTGATTCTAGTAAAGAGGCTGAAATTGAAGATCGTATATCTGATTATTTGAATGACCAGATAGAAGAAATTAAATTGAATAAAATAATTGAAGTAAAAACTATGATTTCAGGAATTATTTTTCATAAGGATCAAACATGGACACACTGGTCAAAAATAATTAAAGGTACTAATATTAATAAACAACAAGAATTTATTTTAAGACAAATGACAAAGGAGGGTAAATACTCAATAAGAAGGTTATAAGAAACTATAGGTAGTAATAGTTTAGGGAGGAAATTAAGATGAAGTTACTAAATAGTGGTGATAAGGTTGGGATAGTTGCTTGTTCTAATGGATTAGATGAAAAGAATAAAAGTAAAATTCTCAATTTGGAGAATGTATTAGGTACTTTTGGACTTAACCTAGTATATAGTGAAAGAATATATAAAAGCTACTCTGTATTTAATGGCAATGGTAGGGAGAGAGCAGAAGCTGTAATGAAATTTTTCCTTGATAAAGAAATTAAAGCTATATTTGATGTTTCAGGTGGAGATGTTGCGAATGAAGTTTTGGAGTATTTAGATTTTGAAGTAATAAAAAAGAATCCCAAACCTTTCTTTGGATACAGTGATTTATCAGTAGTTATCAATGCTTTATATTCAAAGACAAATATGAAGACATATCTTTATCAAATTAGAAATTTGGTTGAAAGTAATGATGAGAGACAAATTGAAGAATTTAAAAGCACTTTTATGGGAGAAGGAAATGAACTTTTGAAATTTAACTATGAGTGGATACAGGGGAGAAGTATGGAAGGTACAGTAGTAGGCGGAAATATTCGTTGTTTACTGAAACTTTCAGGGACAGAATACATGCCTGATTTTAAAGATAAAATTATTCTCTTTGAAGGTTTAGGTGGAGATGTTCCTAAAATGGCTACGTATTTAACTCAATATAAACAACTAGGGGTATTTAAAAAAGTCAAAGGAATAATCCTTGGAAGTTTTACAGAAATGGAGAAAGAAAAGTATTCACCAAATATAGTAGAATTATTAAAAGAAAAAATAAATGACACCAATATACCAATTGTAAAGACAAATGAAATTGGTCATGGAAAAGAATCTAGATGTATAATTATTGGGGAAAAAGTTAAATTATTTTGTGGAAATTAAATGAATTATAACCTATAATTAGAGAGGATATAGAACGGTTTAATGGGGGGAATTATGTTAGATAAGAGGGGAATTACAATAAAAATAGTACCAGTTTTAATATTATGTTTTTTTATTTTAGGATGCTCATTAAATTTAGGGAATAAATATAGTTTAGATAAAGAAAATCCTACTGCAGTTGAAATATGGCATTACTATAATGGAGTACAGAAAATAGAATTTGATAAAATGGTTGAGGAATTTAACAAAACTGTTGGGAAAAAGGAAGGGATAATTGTTGAAGCTTTTAGTCAAGGAAGTATAAATGAATTAACTGATAAAGTTATAGATACTTCAAATGAAAAAGTAGGCGCAGGTAAGATGCCTGAGGCTTTCACTGCTTATCCAGATACAGCATATAAATTAGAGCAGCTTGGATTATTATCGGATTATAATCAATATTTATCTAAAAGTGAAATGTCAAATTACATAGATAATTATATTGAGGAAGGTAAAATAACAAGCAGTGATAAATTAACTATATTTCCAATAGCAAAATCTACAGAAGTACTTATGGTAAATAAAACCGCCTGGGATATGTTTGCAAAAGAAACAAATGCAGATATAAATAAATTTCAAACCTGGGAAGGTATTGCAGAACTAGCTAAACAATACTATGAATGGTCAGACAGCAAAACAGAAATTAAGGATGATGGAAAAGCTTTTTTTGGAAGAGATGCTATGGCTAATTATATGATGGTTGGCAGTAAAGAATTAGGAGAAGAAATATTTAAAATAGAAGATGGTAAAGTAAATGTTAATTTGAATGAAAAGGTTATGAGAAAGCTGTGGGATAATTTTTATGTTCCATATATTAATGGGTATTATGGAGCCTATGGACGATTTCGTTCAGATGATACAAAGACAGGAGATATAATTGCTTTTGTTGGTTCAACACCAGGAGCAGAATATTTTCCGAGCTCAGTTATAAAAAATGATGAGACTAGCTACCCAATTGATTGTATGGTTTTGCCTATTCCAAAATTCGAGAATTATAAGGGGTATATGCCAGAACAAGGTGCAGGAATAGTGCTTACTAAATCAGATCGTAAACATGAATATGCAGTAACAGAATTTTTAAAATGGTTTACTGATGTAGAACGAAATACAGAATTTTCAATAAAGTCAGGTTATCTTCCAGTTAAGAAAGATGCAAATAACATTGATTTTATTAAAAGTAAAATAGCAAAAAATAATGACTTGGATATTTCACAAAAATTACAAGATGCTATTTTTACAGCAATAGATCAAGAAAATTCAAATGAATTTTATTTTGTTAAGGCATTTAATGGTTCAAATAAAGCAAGAGATATTTTAGAAAAGGCAATGTTGGATAAGGCAAAATTGGATAGAGAGGAAATACAAAAACAATTAAATAATGGAATTTCTAAGAAGGAACTTATAAATAAGTATGATACTGATGAAAATTTTAAAAAGTGGTTTGAAAAATTAAAAAATGACATAAATAATGCTATGTGAGTTTTTATTGTAAATTTTATTTTCATTGGATTGCTAGATTGGTATAATGGGGTGAAATATGGAGATCATTAGAAATAAAAATTCAATAGCTAGAAAATTATTAATTCCTATGATTGTTATTGTAATCGTTCAAGTTATTCTATTTGTAGGTACAATTTTTACAAGTGGGATAGTGGAAATACTAAGGAATAATTCTTTTAACATATTAAATCAGAAAATTGAATTAAGAAAAAACTATTTGGAAAATGAAATGATACAACGCTGGAGTAATATTGGAGAATATCAGGAGAAAATTAATTCTAGAATATTAGAAAACTTAAAGAGTAGAGGTATGACGGTAAATGATTTTGATAAAAATCCTCAAGTTGCAACAGACTCATTAAAAGATATTTCAAATGAATTAGTGTATATGTTAAGAAAAAATTACGTGACAGGGGCATTCGTAATACTTAATACTGATTCACAAGAAAAGCCTGGATTGTATATTAGGGATTTAGATCCTAATTCTAATCCAAAGGATAATTCTGACTTGCTCATGGAAAGAGGTTCTGCATCAACAGCAAGAAGTTTAGGTATACCATTAGATGCCCTTTGGAATAATAAGTTTACATTTAATGGAGCTGGAAAAGTAACAGCAACAGATTTTTTTGAAAAACCAATTAAAGCTGCTAATGATAATTTGTTTTTAGATTATAAAGATTTAGGTTATTGGAGCAAGCCTTTTGCTTTAAATGATAAGGATATGAAGATTATTACATATTCAGTTCCTCTATTTGATGAACATCATAAACCTTATGGAGTTATTGGAGTAGCTCTTTCATTAAAATATTTAAATTCACAACTTGATTATAATGAGCTTACTACAAATGGGCAAGGGGTCTATGTAATAGGTATTGATGAAGGAAGTGGAATGGATTTTGATGAAGTCATGAGCACTGGCCCAATGATAAATAGAATACTTTCAGAAGACAAAAAGGTTTCAATGAATGGTACTGAAGTATTTAAGTCTATTTATGAGTTAAATACAAATGACTATTTAAATAGATCTTATGGTTGCGTTAAATATATCAATTTATACAATTTAAAATCTCCATTTAAAGATGAAAAATGTGCGATAATTGGGATTGTTGGTGAGGATAATTTATTATATTATTCAAACCGATTTACAAGATTATTGTCAGTATCATTAATTTTATCAAGTGTAATTGGAATTGCAGTTGTTCTTATTGCTGGAGCAAGAGTTACTAGACCAATTAGGTATTTAGCTGAAGACGTAAAAAAGCGTAATCCAATTGAACCTTTGATTCTTAAAAAAACCAATATATCTGAGATTGATGAATTATCTGAAGCAATTGAAATTCTAAGCACAAATCTTGTTGATTCGGCATCAAAATTGTCACAAATAATAAAACTTTTTAATATGCCAATAGGTGCTTTTGAATATAAAAAAGGGCATGATATGGTATTTTGCACAGAAACCTTTTTTCAAGTAATAGGTATTCAAGATGTATATAAAAATGATTCTTATGTTTATATTAAAGACTTTGAAAAAATAATAGAAGAAATAATAGTACATGAAGAAAATTTAGCAGAGGATATTTATAAAATTACAAAAGAAGACAATAGCATTAGATGGATAAAATTAAAAATATTAGAGCATAATTCAAGAATGTTAGGTGTAGTTAGTGATGTAACGCAAGAAATATTGGAGAAGCATAAAATTGAATATGAAAGAGATTATGACATACTGACAGATATATTAAACAGACGTGCATTTTATAGAACAGTTGAAGAAAGGATAAGAAAAGCTAGAAATAAAATTGGTGCTTTTATAATGTGGGATTTAGACAATTTAAAATATGTAAATGATACATATGGACATGATTATGGTGATGAATATATAAGAAAGGCAGCTGTAGAATTAAAAAGGCTTGAAGAATATGGAGGGGTTGTAGGACGAAGATCAGGGGATGAATTTTTTGTATTTATTTATGGATATGAAAATAAGGATGAAATTAGGAAAATTATTAGAGATATTCATGATAATGTTGAAAATACTGTACTTAAGTTACCTAATAATAGAGAATTAAAAATTAGAATATCAACAGGAGTTGCATGGTTTCCTGATGATGCTGCAAATTTTGAGGAGCTATCCAAATATTCTGATTTTGCAATGTATAAAATTAAAAGAACAGTAAAAGGAAATATAAGTGAATTTAGCAGAAAAGAATATGAAGAGGAATCTTTTTTATTAAGTAGTCAAGAGGATTTAAATAAATTACTTGATGAAGAATTGATACAATATGCTTTCCAGCCAATTGTAGATGCAAAAACAGGAGAAATATTTGCATATGAAGCTTTAATGCGCTCACAATTAGAAAATCTACAAAATCCACTTCATATAATAAAACTTGCAACTGCTGATTCTAGATTATATGAAATTGAAAGAATTACGTTTTTTAAAGCACTTGAAGGATTTTTAAGCTATATGGAAGAATTTAAAGATGTAAAACTATTTGTAAATTCAATACCTAATCATGCGCTATCTGAGAAAGATGTAAAAAGATTTGAAAATTTATATGGAGCATATCTTGACAGATTGGTTATAGAATTGCTTGAAAATGAAAGATCCAATGGAACAAATATTTCTAAAAAGAGAAAAGCATGTGAAAGATGGAATGCACAGATTGCTATAGATGACTTTGGATCAGGCTATAACAATGAAGCTGTGTTGTTAGCTATTACTCCTAATTATGTGAAGATTGATATGGAAATTGTGAGGGGAATTAATAAAGATCTGGATAGGCAGCAGATTTCCAAGAATCTAATTTCTTATGCAAAACAAAGGAAAATAAAAGTTGTAGCTGAGGGAGTAGAAACAAAGGAGGAATTAGAAAAGTTAATCGAATTGGGAGTGGACTATCTTCAAGGTTACTATTTAAGTAAACCTAAATTTGTTCCTCCTAATATAAGTAAAGTTATAGTTAATGAAATTATAAATATAAACAATAATTTTAATTAATATATATTGTTTTAATATATTATAGATATTCAACGCGAGAATTAAATTTATGTGGTTACTTACCGAAATTCAATACATTTGTCTTCCACAGGACTAGTGAAATTTTCGCTGGAAGGTTCTAAATGTGGGCTTGCCATCATTTCAGCGTGTTCCAGATGTAAAATCTGGACAAGCTGAAATGAAACAAGTCCCCATTAATAACCTTCATCAGCTCAATTTCACATGCCTGCTTCCAGAAAAATGTATCTGATTTCTAGTGTAGTGTTACGAATATAATTTCTCAATGATGCATGTATATTCCATTTATAAGTTTGGGATATCTATACAATAATAATTCTTAACTTGAATTATGGTTGCAGATTATATTAAAATTGTAACATATATTGTAATATTTTTTATGGGGGATAATTATGGAAAGAGAAGTTGGAGCAAAAGTTATTGATGGACAAATAATAGTTGTTGATGGCGCATTTAATGAAAGAATAACAATAAAAGCTAGAAAATATATTAATTTGTTTATAAATGATATGCCATGTAAACAATATAAAGCATATGAAGTTACATCAAACGATAAGTTTACTTATACTTTTGAAAAGACTCAAGCTAACAGGGAAGTTAATATATCTATTTCTGATGATAAAATGAAGGCATATATGACTGTAGCATATACACCAGAAACAGAATTCAAACTAAAAGATAAGGAAGCTTTTTTAAATTTAGCAATATCAACAGAAATTGCTTCAGAAAAATTTCCGCCATTTTTTACAGTTGAAGAATTAAAGAAGATATTAAAGGAAAAAGGAATAGTTTATGGTATAGACGAAGAAGCTTTAGAAGAGGCAACAGAGGGAACAGGAAAAGAAATCTTAGTTGCAGAAGGAATAAGACCAGCTAAAGATATACCAAGTGAGGTGAAGTTATTTTTTACACCGACACAAATGTTATTTCCGGAGCCTGATTCAGATGAAATAGTTGATTTTAAAAATTTATTTAGAATTTCTAATGTAAATGCAGGAGATAAAATTGCTGAAATAATACCTGAAGTCGTAGGCGAGGATGGTAAAAACATCTTTGGAAAAAAAATAAAAAGAGAATACATAAGAAGTATGCCTATAGTAGCTTCAGATGGATGTAAAATCGAAGGGGCTGATATTATAGCTCTTATTGATGGAAAAGCACATATTGCAAATAGAAAAGTTACAGTTAATCCAATTTATGCCGTTGAATCTGTAAATATGGAAACCTGTAATATTAAATTCTATGGAGATATAGAGGTTTATGATTCTGTTCAAGATAATATGTTTGTTAGTGCGGGTGGTTCATTAGATGTGAGCCAAAATGTTAATACTTCCAATGTAGTATCTGGAGGTGAAATAACTATTTTAGGAAATGCAATAAATTCTAAAATTTTATCTGGACAAATTGACATTAGAAATAAGGAATACTTAGATGTATTAAATGAATTTAAGCGTATTATTTACAATATGATTGAGTATATAGATGATTTACAATTTAGAGATATTAATTTGAGAAGTAATCAGCTTGTACTAACAATAACAGAACAGAGATTTAGTAATTTCCAAAAAATTGCTTTAAATATTATAACTTTAAATATAAAAAATAAAACTAAAAGAAGCAAGTTAGTAGACTATATTAAGGAAAATGTTCTGGGATATAATATATTAAATATGAATGGAATAAATGATTTGAAATGCCTAAAGGATATCTTAGAAAATGAAATAGAATACTATGATAGGAATTTAATAGCACCATTAGATATACGAATAGGATATTGCCAGGATTGTGAAATTAAATCAACTGGAAATATAATAATAGGGGGAAAAGGACAATATACTTCTAAATTAACTGCAATGAAAGATATACTTTTCACGAAATCAGATTCTGTTGCTCGTGGAGGCATATTATCAGCTGGAGGAAACATTAGTGCAGGAATTGTTGGAAGTAAAGCATATGTACCTACAACGTTGATGGTTCCATTAGATGGTCGAATAACAGCTGCTTTGGCATTTAGAAATACTATATTTTGTTTCGGAAAAACAAGACTTGTTCTAGAGGAAGAAAGGGAAAATATTCATTTACATTTCAATGAAGATACGAGAAGAATTGAAATTAATAGTACTGGATTATAAAATAAAATTAGACATATTGTTTGAAATACATATGTCTAATTTTATTTTTTTGGCAGGAAATATTTGTTGAATAGCTTATTGGAATATATTGAAAGAAAGAAGAATAATAAATAACAAAAGAGGCATATTGAACCTCTTTTGTTATTTGGCAATAGGAAATGATTTGTTTAATCAAGCTAAGCTTCTGTTATATTATCATTTTTAGTTCGTCTTCATATAAAGTTTCTTTATCTAATAATTCTAAAGCTATTTTTTCAAGAGAACTCTTATTTTCATTTAAAAGTTCTAAAGTTTCTTTATATAATTCATTAACGAGATTTTTGCATTCTTCAATTACGGGATTTCCATAACTACTATATAGAGAACCGACACTTGAAAGTTTTATCAGTCCTAATGTATCTCCCATACCGTATTCGGAAATCATTTTTAATGCAATATCAGTAGTTTGAGAAAGGTCTCCATGGGCACCAGTAGAAATTTTATCCTTTCCAAAAATTATTTCTTCTGCAGCTCTGCCACCAAGTGAGACTTTAATTTTATTTTTAAGATAATCAATTCTGTGGTAACTTTTATCTTCGGGAATAGTCAAAGTATATCCGCCAGCACCTTTTGTAGTTGGAATAATCGTTATTTTTGAAACTTTATCGTTTGGAAGTAATAGCATATTAACCAAGCCGTGTCCAGCTTCGTGATACGAAGTTAAAAGTTTATCTTCTTCTTTTAAATAACTTCTTTCTTTTTTCTCATGACCTGCTAAGGTTATTGAATAAGCTGCATCTATTTGAGCTGATGTAATAGAAGTACTATTTTCTTTTGCAGCTAAAATAGCGCTTTCGTTAACTAAACTTTCGAGTTTTGCACCAGAGAAGTAAACTGTTTTCTTTGCAAGTTCTTTAATATCAATATTTTCATGAGGCTTATTTTTAAAATGTAGAGATAATATTTTTTCTCTTGCATTAACATCTGGTAAGGATACTTCGATATGTCTATCGAATCTGCCTGGCCTTAATAATGCTTTATCAAGCATGTCCAATCTGTTTGTAGCAGCAATTACAACAATGCCATCATCTTGTCCAAAACCAGACATTTCTGTTAAAAGAGCATTTAAAGTTTGATCTTTTTCATCATTGCTTGAACCATTTTTACCATTGCTTCTTGCTTTTCCTATTGCATCAATCTCATCAATAAAAATCACAGCTTTTCCTTGAGTTTTTGCTTTCTTAAATAAATTTCTTACCCTTGCAGCTCCAACCCCAACGTAAACTTGTACAAAGTCAGATCCACTTAGAGCATAGAATGGAACACCTGCTTCACCAGCTACAGCTTTTGCAAGTAGAGTTTTCCCTGTACCAGGATCACCATAAAGAATTACACCTTTCGGCATTCTTGCACCATATTTTTGATATTTTTCAGGATTCTTGAGAAAATCAACTATATCCATTAAGCTTTCTTTTGCTTCTTCATTACCAGCTACAGCGTTGAAGTCTAATGCATTTTTTTGGTCTTTGCTAAAATCCTGCATTTCTATAGAAGTTACTGAATTCTTTCCTTTAACTTTGTATAAAAGCATGGCCATTATTGAAATAATGGATAAAACAAAGATACCTGAAGGAATAGATTTTGTAAGAGGAGGAGTGTTTTCGTTTTTAACTTCTATTCCTTTTAGTAATAACTTTTCAACTAATGTATCTGTGTGTGGATTATCAGTATAATATTTATCGCCATTATTTAATATTATGGTCATTTTGGGAGAACTGTTAACTACGACTGTAGAGACATTATTGGAATTCATGTCTTCTGTAAATATGGAATAACTTTTATTAATGAGATTAGTATCGAGTGCTGTTGATACTATAACTATTAGTGACAATATTGCAGTAATTATAGGGATGAGTATATAATATTTTTTTATCTTATTCATTAATTACCTCCTAAATAGTAAAAGATAACTTAAGACATATTAAATGAGTTGTAACTATTAATATGCCTAAGAATGATTATACAGATTTAAAATTATAAGTCTAATGAATTTCATGTATTTTACCAATGTAATTTTTGGAGTAAAATAATTTGAAAATATTTGAATAAAAATAATGAAATAATATATAAAAATGGTATTTTTTAGTTTATAATTAAATATAAGGGTATAATAGAAAATATGAGTAATATTTATGGGGGAAGGTTATTATGAAAAATAAAAGTATTTACAAGCTTGTTATGTCTGATAAATGGAAAATAATAATAATTATGGTATTTATATGCTATTTTGTTAGTAGAAATAACTATACTTTATTTCATAGTTTAATTGAAATGTCTACTATAGCCATAAGTTTGGCTGTAATGCTTGTAGCTGTTGGAACAGTTAGAATATGTGAAAATAATTGGTTTACCTATTTGGGAATTATATATGGGTTTGTGGGAATTATTGATATGTTTCACACATTAACCTATAAAGGAATCAATATTATTGTTGATAATCCAGATATTTCTATTCAATTGTGGGTTGGTGGAAGATATTATGAAAGTATAGCTTTAATTTTTTCTATATATTATTTAAATAATAAACTAAAAGCAAAAAAAGTAGTAGTTTTAAATTTAGTTATTGTTTCTATAATGTTATGTACTATATTGTTTACAAACATATTTCCTATGTGTTATATAGATGGATATGGACTCACAAAATTTAAGGTGATTAGTGAGTATATTATTTCAACATTTTTTATGATATTTGCATTTTTTATCAATAATAATTATAAAATAAAAAAAGTTAGTGGAAGTAAATTAATTTTTTTCTCAATAATTTTCAAGATATTTTCTGAATTATTATTTACTTTTTATATTGATGCATATGGATTATTTAATTTTTTAGGACATACTTCAAAATTGATTGCAGCATATTTATTATTTAAAGCATTATTTGAATCAGTAATTTCGGATCCATATAAAATAATTTTTGAGAAGATAAATTTAAAAGCAACGGAATTTGAAAGGAAAAATGAGGAATTAGTTTTTTCAAAGAATAAATTGGAAGAAGAGTATTATAAAATTAAGAGATTTATTGAATTATTACCAGAAGGAGTAATGTTAATAGAAGATGAAAAAATAATTTATGCTAATAGCAAAATGGCATCTTTGCTAGAGATAGAAGATAAAAATAGCATAATTGACTCAAGTATATTTGATTTAGTAGATTGTGAATATAGGGAGAAATTAGTTGAAAGATTCAGTAGTAGAGATAAAACTAAGGTTAATAATCCTGTAGAAGGCAAGCTCAGCTTTAATGGAAGAAAATTAGATACTGAAATTTATACATTATTTTTAAAAAACATAGTAGAAGAGTGTAATGTATCAATAATAAGAGATATATCAGATAGGAAAAGATCTCTAGAGATGGAGGCATTACTTATTGAAAAGGAAAAAGAAGATAAATTAATTAATGATTTCTTTACTAATATATCTCATGAATTAAAAACACCAATAAATGTAATTTATTCGGCATTACAATTGGAAGAGTTATATTTAAATGATAAAGATATGAGAACTATAAGAAACTATAATAACATAATAAAACAAAATTGTTTAAGACTTATTAGAACAACTAATAATATAATTGATGCAACTAAGATTCAGGCAGGTTTTTTTGTAGCAAAATTAAAAAAGCAAAATATTGTCAATATTATTGAAGAAATAACTTTATCAATTGTATCGTATGCAAATTGTAAGGATATGAATATTATTTTTGATACTGAATGTGAAGAAATATATGTAGACTGTGATGAAAATTTAATAGAACGTATAATTTTGAATCTTCTTTCGAATTCAGTTAAATATGGGAATAAGCATGGGAATATAAAAGTTAGTATATATAAAGTGAATGAAAACTTAATTGAAATAAGCGTTAAAGATGATGGAATAGGTATTCCCAAAGAAGCTCAAAATATGATTTTTGGAAAGTTTGAAAAAGTTGATAAGAGTAATTCAAGAATTGCGGAAGGCACTGGAATGGGGTTATTCCTTGTGAAAACCTTTGTAGAGATGCATAATGGAAGTATTGAAATTAATAAAAAATATAAAAATGGAACCGAATTTTTAATAAGGATTCCTTGTGTAAAGGTAAATGAAAATGCTTATTCTATAATTTCACACAGTGAATATAGAACTATAAGAAATTTAGTGGAAAAAATTAATATTGAGTTCTCGGATGTATATAGTGCGTAATAAGTACAAATAGAATATAATTTTAATAAATAAGACATTAGATAAGGAGAAAAGATGGAAAAATATATTTTAGTGACAGAAAGTGGAACTGATTTGCCAGAAGACTTGGCAAAGCAACATAATATTTATGTACTTCCGATGCATGTAGTAATGGATGATGTAGATTATAAAGATGGAGCTATTCAAGTAACAGAGATATATGATTATCATAAAAGAACTAAAAAAATACCAACAACTTCAGCGGTAAATCCTAATGAATATGAAGAGTTATTTAATAAAATTACAGAAGAAAATCCTGGATGTATAATCATTCATATAGGATATTCATCAAAAGCTTCTTGTACTTATCAAAATGCAATTATTGGTTCTGCTGGTATGAAAAATGTTTTACATGTAGATTCATTAAATGTTTCTGGAGGAGAAGCAGCTATTGTTTTAAAAGCAGCAAACTTAATAGAGAACTTTTCAGATATAGAACCTATGGACTTAGTTGAAAAAATAGAACAATATGTAAAAAGAGCAAGAGTATCCTTTATACCAGGAGATCTTGAGTATTTGAAGGCTGGTGGGCGCTTGTCAAATGCATCATATTTGGGAGCAACTATTCTTCAAATTAAACCAGTAGTTGAAATATTGGATGGTAAATTAGTTGTGACACAAAAATATCGTGGTTCAATAAAACGTGTTGCTGAGAAATATGTGAATGAATATATAGATAAATGGAATATGGATAGAGAACAAATATACTTTATTTATTCTTTAGGACTTGATGAGGAAATAAAGAAGCGCGTAGAGGTGATTGCAAAAGAAAAAGGTTTTGAGAATATTAATTGGATTAAAACTGGATGTGTGATTTCAACTCATGGAGGTCCTGGAGCAATTGGAGTAGTTGGATTTATAAGAGAGTAAATTCAAACCTTTGCAAACAGACATTTTAATATCAAAATTGTATAAATTACAGGTTTTGTATTACGAGTTTATAATGAATATAATAGAATATATAATTATTAGGACAGTAGAATTTATGAAAGAAGGAAAAATATGAGGAAGAAAATAATGAATTTTTTATTTAGTGAAGTAGTTTTATTATCAATATTACTCATTGCTGGAGCAGTAGTTATATATTTTACAGAATATATATTTAAAGATGTCTTATTTCTCGAAGGAGTTGCAGTAATTATTTTCGGAATATTTTCTGGAATTAGTGGAAATCCATCAGGATTATCTCTTCTAGGTATGGGAAAAGATAGTGCTCAATATATTTCAAATTTCAATCTTGAAACTGTAAATATAGAGAAAGAAAAATCTAAAAATAATATTGGAGATGTTATAAGTGTGAGAATGAGTATGATTACATTTATTATAGGTGGAGCATTGTGTGTTTTGATTTCAGTTGTAATTTAGAACAGCAGTTGGTATTGCAAAATCAAAAAAGAGAGGAATTTGTAAAAGAATGGCATTTAATGTTAGGATATTTTGTCGAAAAATAAAATAAATAAATTTTATAGAAAAATATAGATTATTTTGTCATAATATGATATTATGAATATAACAAAGATACCCAAAACCAATACCTAAACCCTCTCAAAATTTTATAAAATAGCAGTCACTAATGTGACTGCATTTTTTTTGTTAAAAAATTTTCGACATTATTCTTGTCACCTTCGCTTAAGTTAAATTTAATAATATTGGTATATTCAAACCAAAAGAAATTTATTAATATATTTAGTTCAAGAATTGTATTATTAATAATTCTATATGATTTTATATCAGCTAAATTGTGGTATATTCCGCAATATATTATTCCGTTGTCGCTGAGACCATTTTCACTTCGAACATGGATAATAAATAGTGTTGTTAATATAAGTGTAATAAATAATAAAGGAAGAAGGTGCATATCTTTTGAAGTTATTAATTCTCCGAACTCTAAAAGTGAAATGGCTGCAAAAAATACTAAAATATAATTTAGCCTATTTTTGGTAGTCAAAACTAGTTTGAATTTTTTTGCCCCAAACAATTTAATACAATCATAAATTTCATAAATATCTACAATACCACAGATAATTGCCACAAATAATAAAATTAATTCGAAAAATCCTAAAATATCTATTTCAGCAAACACATTTATTTGCCCAAATCCAGAGTATGTCATAATAAAACCTATGATTGCTCCTAAAAATGCTAATATAAAAAGAATTACAAGAAAGACCTTTTGCCATTTTTGCATGTCTTTTCCTCCTTAAAAAATTTCTTCGATACAACTAGGTGTCTATAAACTATTTATATGATTGGTAAACTTAATGTATTAATAATTTTTTGTGGTATTAAAGTCAGTAACATATTTTTCTGAATTCATTAAATTCATTTAATAGAAGTTAATAAATAAAATGTGTTTAAAATTTTATGTTTTAAAGCAAAATATAATTGGATGAAAATAATATGATTATAAAATAGAGAGTCAACTTTCTATGGTAATTGTGTAATTATTGATATGAATACTTTTATATTAAATTATAAGAAAATTATCCATATATAGAATAAATTGATTTTGAGAAGGGGATATTCATATGCTATAATAGGCAATACCATATCGGTGGCTAATGTAGCTTGAAGTATTTGGGAAATTCAAGCCGCAAATAAAACACAAGGAGTGGTTATTTGACAAAATTAAATAAACATATTACAAGAGTATATGCACTCTTTGCAATGTGTTTAATGTGCACTGGTCCAGGTTATGGCGGTGCTCAAGCAAAAGTGACTCAAATAAATAAAGTCGCTATGGGGAAATATCAAGGAGATTCAAATATAGAAAATCTTGATATTAAAGAGAATAGAGAAATTGTGGGAGAAGACATAAAAACTCTCAATAATGCAGTTAATGAAATAGTAGAAGAAGTTAAAAATAAGAAGAATACTTCAATTAAACTTCAAGAAAATAATAATATAAAAGGTACACCGATAAAAGCTGAATTAACTGCATATTCTGATGATCCAAGATCTCAAGAACAATGGGGATCTCAAACAGCAATGCAGACGAGGACGAGAATAGGTGTTATTGCAGCTCCAAAAAATGTCCCTCTCGGCAGTAAAATGTACATTCCAGAATTGAAAAATTATAAGCAGGATGGTATGTTTAATGTTGAAGATAGAGGTGGGGCGATTAAGGTGAAAAAAGATGGTACGTATGTAATAGATGTATGGGTACCAAGTCACGAGGAAGCTATGAAATTTGGAAGAAAATACACCACTATTTATTTAATGGAGTAATGGGTCACATTAAATATGTGTAAAATATAATATTTTACAGTAAAAAGGCAGTAGTAATTTAACTACTGCTTTTTTTAGTTGTCGAAAGGTTATTGAATTTAAGAAAGCAATATACAGTATGTTTATACCATTGATGTGGTACAATATTTATATAAAAGGTTTTCAATAAGTAAGAGGAGGAGAGAAATATGAGTGAAAAGGAAAAAATTACAATCAAAGCTACTGTAAATGTGAATGTTAAGAAGGTATGGGAGTATTGGACAGAACCTGAATGTATAAAAAGGTGGAATACCGCATCAGAGGATTGGCATACTACAATTGCAGAAAATGATTTAAGGGTTGGAGGTAAATTCCTATCTAGAATGGAAGCTAAAGATGGCAGCTTTGGTTTTGATTTTGGTGGAGTTTATGATGAAGTTGAACTACATAAGCTTATTTCATACACCTTGGGTGACGAGAGAAAAGTTAGAATTATCTTTGAGGAAAATGGAAATAAGACAGAGATAACAGAAATATTTGAAGCTGAAAGCGAAAATTCTGTTGAATTGCAAAAGAATGGCTGGCAATCAATATTGGATAATTTTAAAAAATATTCAGAAGAAGCCGCAAAGTAGAATTTGAGGAGGGTATTATTATGCAAAGAATAGTTCCGCATTTATGGTATGATAAAGAAGCGAGTGATGCTGCTAAGTTTTACGTTAGTTTATTTGATAATTCTTCATTATTGAGTGAAACAATATTAGAAGATACTCCTTCGGGTAATGCTGAAGTAGTTACTTTTGAGCTTGCAGGACAAGAATTTCAAGCAATTAGTGCAGGACCTTACTTTAAATTCAATCCGTCAATTTCATTAATGGTGGCTTGTGAATCAATTGAGGAAGTTAATTCAAAATGGGAAGCTTTGTCTAAAGGGGGACAAGAATTAATGCCACTTGGAGAATATCCTTTTTGCAAATGGTATGGTTGGATTCAAGATAAGTATGGTTTATCTTGGCAACTTATGCTTAAAGAGAATGAAAAAACTACTCAAAAGATCACACCTTGCTTTTTGTTTTCAAAAGAATCATGTGGGAAGGCAGAAGAAGCAATGAGATACTATACTGAAATATTTGAGAATTCTGAAATTGAAACTATAAGCAGATATAAAGAAGGAGAAGCAAAGTCATCAAAGGCAAAGATAAATTATGCTGCTTTTAAACTTGAAGATATTAATTTTTGTGCTATGGATCATGGTTTTGATGTAGATTTTACTTTTAATGAAGCATTTTCGATTATAATAAATTGTGAGAATCAGCAGGAAATTGATTATTTCTGGAGTAAGCTTTCTGCCATCCCAGAAGCCGAGGAATGTGGTTGGGTAAAAGATAAATTTGGAGTGTCTTGGCAAGTTGTTCCAACAATAATGAAGGAAATGATGAAATCTGTTGATAGGGAAAAAATGAAAAGAGTGACTGAAGCTTTTTTGAAAATGAAAAAATTTGATTTAGAAATCTTAAAAGCTGCATATGAAGGTGAATAAATATAAGGCATGAAAAATCAGAGGAAGGAAGTATGCAGACTAAAACAATTTTAAATAACTGTTTAGTTAGAATAGATAGACATCAATGTTTGATTTGGATAACCTTATAGAATTATATGTAATTATGCAAGTCCTAATATTATCTTTTTAGATGATATTAGGATTTTTAAATTATATATTAAATTACATAATTAAGCCAATAGTATTGATATAACAAATAAAATTAACATTAATTCACCAGATTCAAATGGAATTTCGAAGCATAAATGTTATGTATCCTTTTATGATACGCAACAATATGCTTGTCCAAATTTTGGGAAATTATAATAACTAACTTGTTACTAGGTCTTAAAACACTTAAAAGTGAATTTAAAATAAATTTTCTAATAAGTATATTACATCTTAATCGTAATAAAGTATATTTATTCATATAGTACCTCTTTTTATACAGAAATTATCTAACACACATTTATAAATTATAATTTATTTCCAAGTATTTGGCAAAATAAATCGTAATACAAATATTGCGCAAATTTTACATAAAATATTGATATTTTAAGCAAGTAATGTCGTTAGCAAGGAATTCTCGACTATATTAGTTGAATATCAAGAGAATAAAAATAAAGTTATATATTTAGGGGGGAGTTGTGAAAAGGCATCATATAAATTATTACTAAGTTGTTCAGAAATAAGAGTTAAATGCCATAAATGGATAATAAGGCATGAAAATATTATTGTTTTTTATACGTATTTTTTATCAAGACATTAAAAGCCTAAGATTATCCTAAATGAATAAGTTAGGCTTTTAAGTGTATAATTATCTTAAAATATCGCTTTCGATATAATTTAAATTTTTTCTGAGTTCAGAGGCGATATGCCAGTTTATATCACCATTTTCAAATAGAGATTGTATAATAATTCTTTCTAATTGCATTGCTTTAATGTCAGCTTTCTTTTTCTCATATTTATTATATTTTTCTAAGAAAGGTTTGCTTGCACGCCAGCATAGTCCTTGATAATATAATATTATTTTTTTTAGAGTTTCCTCATTTTCAGAATTAATAATTGATTTAATGTAATGAATCAGATGTTTTGCATTGGTTAAATAAAGTTCTTTCATTTCTATATTTGTTGAGTATTTCTCAATGTCCTTATTGTTTTCTAATACCTGTAAAATAAATTTAAATCTTCTTATATTGGAAAGCATAATAGCAAAACGCGCATAAGCTTGCTTTAATCTTAATGAAAAGCCTTCAACAGAAGATATTAACTTGATTTTATTTCTAATAGCTTTTTCATATGCATATGCTGTTGCTTCAGATATTTTCCCTTGCTGTAATAATGTTTCAGTATTTTCAATTTCCTTTTTAAAACATATAAGCATCCATTTCTTTTCTTCTTTGTCTCCTATGTTCCAATTTTTATAATAAGAATTTCCACGCTTTAATTGATGGATACGAAGCTTATATTCACTTATGGTTAAGGGAACATACTTATTATTTTCAATTTCTAATTTGAGTTTATCTATTGTATTTTTCCATACATTTATCTGAGCTTTATTTAAGGTCTCTAAATAATTTGATTCCTCAGGGATATTTTTCTTTGCAAAAAAAGGTAATATAAAAGTTGTAATAAGAAGGGTAGTTAAAATTATACCAACAGATAAAAATAAAATTAGTGTTCTTGCTGGAAACGGTTCGCCATTTTCAAGGACCAAAGGAATCGAAAGGACTGTAGCTAATGTAACAGCACCTCTTACTCCTGAAAGAGATGTTAAAAGTGCAGCAAGAAATATTTTACTGTAATCTTCGTTTTTACATTCTGTATCGCTAATATACATAAATAGAACCCAGAGATATCTAATTATAAGTAAAGCAAAAGTTATTAAAAATACATCTCTAACTGCATTAAAATTATTGATTGTAACTTCAAAATATGCAGTTTTAATTATATTTGGTAATTGTAAGCCGACTATTATAAATATAAGTCCATTTAGAACAAAAGCTAAAACTGACCAAGTATTTTCTGATACTGCATTTAATTCGGCATTTTCAAATCTAGACTTTTTTAAGGATAATGAATATACCATTCCTGCGATAACAACGGCTAGTATACCTGAAACATGAAATACTTCTTCAGATATAAGATATATTACAAATGGAGTTAAAATTTGAAGTAATATCTCTACGGTAACATCCTCCATACCAAGATTTCTTACCCAAATCTCAAACCTAATTAAAATATGTTCCAAAACAAATCCAACAATAATTCCACCTATAGACATTATTAAAAAACTTGTAGTTGCATTGAATAATGAAAAAGTTCCAGTTAAAGCTGCTGCTAAGGCGAATTTAAAAGATACAAGCCCAGAAGCATCATTCATAAGTCCTTCGCCTTCAATGATATCAAGAACTCTTTTTGGAAGAGAAATTTTCTTTGAAAGTGCATTAACTGCAACATAATCAGTAGGTGATAATGCTGCTGCCAAAGCAAAAGCGGAAGGTAATGAAATAGAAGGGATTAGCTTATTTATAAGAAATCCAACTAAAATAACTGTTACAACAACTAAAGCTACTGACATTAGAAGTATATTTTTTCGCTGCTTCCACAAGGAAATTTTATCTGCATTTTTCCCATCACGAAAAAGTAAGGGGGCAATAAACATAACTAAGAAAGTATGGGGGTCAAGCTGAATGTTAAATTCAGAATGAAAAGTTGCAATTAAAGCGCCCATTGCAATTTGAATAATTGGTATTGATAAAGATGGGATAAATCTGCTTATTATAGCTGAAATTAAAATACCAATTAATAATATTAATACATAAGTAAAAATAGGCATTCCTCCTTTGGTTTAATTGATAAATGAAATTAATAATTGAAATAGCAATAATATAATTATATCATATTATTTTAGTTATATTTCAGAAAATAGCTGTGTTAAGCGCAAAATTAATATATTGTCATTAGTGTTTAGTTTAGAAATCTTATTGATTTTATTTAAAATATTATATAAAATGTATTATGCAGTGTAATTGATAATAATATTCAATTAACAATTAAGAGGTGAAAATTATGTTTAATAATATAAAAAAGATAATTTATATTTTAAGTTTAGCATTAATATTTAATTTTATGCTTAGGATTAATGTCTTTGCTGAAGTTATAAGTAATGCAAGTGAATTATCGCCTTTAGATAAATTTTTAAACTTTTGCAATTATTTTTATGCAAAGTATGGCACAATATTGCTAGTCATTGGGGGAATAGTTTTACTTTCTCTTTTAGATGCATTTTATTGTTTTGTTGTAAAAGCCAAGGAGCAGGGAAAATATCTTAAGGATCTAAGTTTAGAAAGGGAGAGGTATAATATTGTTGTAGAACAATTAAATGACATTATTTTTGACTTTGACCTTACAGAGAAAAAGATGTTAAGTTCCTCAAAATTTGAAGAGAAATTTGGATGGAACTTAAATATTCAAAAGTATAATAAAAATTTCTTTAATGAATTTAAAATACATCCAGAAGATAAAACACTATTAAATAAAATTTTTGATGATATGAAAGCTTTTAATAAGCAATCTATTATTAAACAAATTAGATTAATGAAAAAGAATGGTGAATATTTATGGTGTGAAATGAAACTGAATTATATTCAGAGAAATGGTAAAATTGTAAGAGTAATTGGTAAGATTAGTGATATTGATCATATTGTTAAAGAATTTTCACTTTTAAAACTAAAATCAGAATATGATCAATTGACGGAATTGTATAATAAGACAACCTTTTATGATAAAGTTAAAAATTATATTAAAGAGCACAAGGAAAGTACATGTACATTAATTTTTATAGATTTGGATAATTTTAAAGCTGTAAATGATAATTTGGGACATATGACAGGTGATGAAGTAATAAAAGATACAGCAAATAAAATAATTGATGTTTTTAATGAACCGGATGCTATTGTTTCAAGATTCGGAGGCGATGAATTTTGTGTGTTTAATCCGAGCCTTTCTATTCCTTTAATAAAAGAAAAAATAAAGCTTTTATGCGAAAATCTTAATGCAAAGTATATTGGTAATAACATTGAGGTTCGAGTTTCGGCTAGTATAGGGATTGCCTTTTATCCAAGTGATGGAAAAACTTTAGAAGCTTTGATTGAAAAATCTGACGTTGCATTATATGAATCAAAGGAAAAGGGGAAAAATCAATTTACTATATATAATAAAAAACTTGAAGTATCATAATTACCTTAATATTAAATGCTAGGAGGTGATTTATTTGGAAGAAGAATTATTTTCTATAGGTAAGTTTTCAAAAATATGCTCTATTTCAATACAAGCCCTACGCTATTATGATAAGATAGGTTTATTAAAACCTAAATTTATAGATAAGGAGAGTAGTTATAGGTTCTATGGTGTCGAGCAAATTGTTATTGTGATGATAATTCAAAAAATGGCAGCACTCGGGTTGTCTTTAAATGAAATAGGGGTATTTTTACAAAAAAATGATATGGTAGGAATAAAGAATATATTTGAGCAAAAAAGGTATGAGCTTAAGGAACAAATTAATGAGCTATTATATGCAGATAAAAGCTTTGAATTATATATTAATAATATAAATATGCTTGATAATGCTGATTTTTCTTGTATTGAAATAAAAAGAATTCCCAAAAGAGATGTTATTTATTTGAAAAGGACAATAGAATTAAATGAAAATGGTTTTGCTAAATTATTTAATGATTTTGAACAGATACTTGAAATTAAGAAGAATTCTACCATAGGAAATCCAATGGCTATATATCATGGGGAAAGAATATTGGGAATGCCCTGTGATATTCAGCTTTGTATGGAAATTAAAGATCCATGTGATATAGAGTACAACTATAAAGTGATTCCAGAAGGATACTATTTAAGTAAAATGCATTTAGGAGCACATTTTAATAAGCCAAAAACATATGAGCAATTAATTGAGTACGCAAATAACAATAAACTTACTATAATAGGAGATCCTGTAGAAGTTTATTATATAGATATTTCAATAACTAGAAATCCTGAAGATTTTATTACTGAAATTCAAATTCCAATAAAAAGTGTATTGACTCTATAGTAACAATAGACTTTATAATTCTTCTCGAGATATTAATTTTATTTAATAATTGAGGAGGATGTAAAATGCCATTTATTTTTTTTACACTATTAGGTATTAGTATAGGAGTAATTGATGCATCACTTATTTCTAAAGCTGCTACTATAGCTGATTTTTTAAGTAAAATACTTTTATGGGAAGTTGTAGTTGGGGTAGGTGGTTTAGGAATCTTAGCATTTGTCGGACATGCACTGATGTCAGAAAAGATAGCAAAATATATTGGCTGGGAGTCAAATGGTTTCCAAAAGGAGTTAGGTTTTAGTGAACTTGGCATGGGAATCATTGCAATAATGAGTTTATGGGGAGGAAAAGAATATTTAAATAGTGCAATAATAGTAAGTTGTATATTATGTGCTGGGGCTTCTTATGTGAGAATAATTGATTTAACAAGGAATAGAAATCTTGTTTGGGGAAATGTTATATCTTTAGTGCCAGACTTATTTATACCTGTTTCACTAATAGTACTTAAAATTCTTTCAAGCGTGTTATAATTGTAATTGGCTATATAATATGCTTATTTAGAGTATGGGCAAAAATGAAAATAAATATATAAAATTAATTAATAATATGAATGAAAATAATATTAAGTAAAATTTTTAAGAGTCTAGAAATAGGCTCTTATTTTTATAGCACGGGTAGGAAAGTATGGAATTTCAGAAAATATATAAAACTAAAAAAATTGCTGACAAAAAGTGATAATCTAAATCTTGTATTTTGTTCTTCGAACTTTCTCCTTGAGCTCTAACCTTGATTATTCAGCATTACTTATTCATCAATTAGTAAAGCCAATTGTATGTCACCAGTACTTTGTTGTTGGTAATATATATTGTAATTAGCTTAATAATTAAGCATTGATAATTGACCATTGAACAAAAAATATAATAACTTTAAATATATGTAATAAAAAAATTTTTATTAGTAGTTGAAATATATGGGTACTAGTGGTAAAATTTACTTGTGAATTGGTAAGACCAATAAAAAGAGCGGATTTATGAAAATTCAACAAAATAATAATATAAAATAGTATTTTCGAACTCTTAAATTCACAATTATGCTATTAGATTTGTTATTTGTTTTCATATTCCTACAAAAACAGCTTGAAGAATAAAGGAGAGGGAAATTATGCAGATTTTATTATGTGTAAAACAAGTTCCAGATGATTCTATTGAAATACATTTGGATAGAGAAGTGAAAAAGCCTAATTTGAAAGGTGTAAGCTTAGTAGCTAATGCGTTTGATACCTATGCATTAGAATTAGCAGTTCGCTTTATGGAGGCTAATGGAGGAAATGTTAGTGTGTTGACAGTTGGAGCAGAGGATACAACAAACACATTAAAAAACTGTCTTGCTGTTGGAGCTAAAGAAGCATTTTTTGTAAAAGATGACCAATATGCAGAATTAGATGCCATGAGAACAGCTCATGTTTTGGCAGATGCTATTCATAAAATTGAAAAAGATAAGGGAGAAAAATTTGATTTAATTTTATGCGGAAAAGAGTCGACAGATGAAATTACTGGACAAGTTGGAGCTATGCTTGCTGAAAAATTAGGATTAGGATATATAAGTAGTGCAACTGTAATCGATTTAAAAGGTGAGGCTATGGAAATTCATCAGGAAACTGATGATGGTTACAATGTGGTTTCTTTACAATGTCCCGCAGTAGTAACAGTAAGTAAGCCTGATTATGATCCACGTTATCCTACTATTAAAAGTAAGATGGCAAGTCGTAAGGCAGTAATACCAACTTATTCTGCAGCCGAAATTGGAGAGATAAATCCTAAAAAAGTTCACTGCATTGAATATGTTGAACCTCCTAAGAAAGAGGGCGGAATTAAAATTCAAGAGAAAGATGCTCTGCTTGCAGTAAATGCTGCTATGGAGCAAATGAAAAAGGATAAGGCAATTTAATTAAGGAGGTAAACAAAAGTATGAAGGGATTATTATTCATTGAAACAGATGGAGAAAAAGTAATAGGCGGAAGCCTTGAACTTATTACTGCAGCAAAAGCATTAAATGCAGAAGGAACAGCTATAGTAGTTGGAAATAAAACAATTGCAGACACAGTAGCGACTTTAGGAATTCCAGTAACTTTTATAGATGCAGCTAGAGATTGTGACACTTTGACAGAAGTATTATCAGAAATTGTTAAGGAAGAAAATCCAGAGGTTGTCTTATTAGCTAATACTCAACTTGCTAAAGATCTTGCACCAAGAGTTGCAGGGCGTTTAAATTTAGGGTGTGTAAGTGATGTTACAGGAATTAATAAAACTGATGGAAAAGTTATATATACTAGGCCAGCTTATGGTGGAACAGTTTTAGAACATATTGAAGTAGATGGAACAGCCATAGTTACTGTTAGAAATGGTAGTTTTGCAAAACCAGAAAGCACATCAAATGCAACTGTTACAGAAAAGAAAGTTGAAATTTCAGCAGATACAATCAAAGCAAAGATAGTTGACACTATAAAAGAAATTTCTGAATCTGTTAACTTAGAAGAGGCAGAAGTTATTGTTTCTGGTGGACGTGGAATGGGAAATGCTGAGAATTTCAAACTTGTTGAAGAATTAGCACAAGTGGTTGGTGGTGTAGTTGGTGCAACAAGACCAGCAATTGAAAATGGTTGGATTTCTCGTGCACATCAAGTTGGACAATCAGGCAAAATAGTTGCACCAAAGCTTTATATTGCATGTGGTATATCTGGAGCAACACAACATACATCTGGAATGACAGGCTCTAATTATATTGTAGCAATTAATAAAGATGAAGAAGCACCAATTTTTGAAATTGCAAATTTAAGCATAGTTGGAAATGTAACTGAAATTCTTCCAATCATGATTGAAGAAATGAAAAAGGCAAAAGCAGAATAAAGTTCACTCTTAACCTCAAAACTCTCATGAAAGCCATAAGTTGAAAGTAAATAACTAAAGTAAAAACAAGTTTAATGTATATAAAAATGTAGTATATATGTTTGTATTATCACTGGCAAATTCTCAATTGTAATTAGTGACGAAAGATTATAGGGAAAAGCTAAATTCTTACTTGTCTTTTAGAATTTTTTTGAATTGAGATGTTCAGTATTAATTAGAACTTATACGCATTAGCAGCAATTTAAGCAATATAATCGTACTAATAAGTGGAATACAAATTAAAAAAATAATGCCATTAAAAACATTTAAGGAGGACAGAAGAATGTTATTTTTTAAATTCTTAATGTCAATATTACCTATCATTTGGCTCATTATTGCACTTAGTGGATTAAAAATGCCAGGTTATAAAGCTTGCTCTATTGCACTTGTTCTAGCAATGCTTTTAGCTATATTTTTCTTTAAATTGGATGTTTCTTATACGATGACAGGAGTATTGGAAGGAATACTTAATGCATTATGGCCAATTTGCTTGGTTATTATTGCAGCATTGTTTACGTATAATTTGATTTTACGAACTGGTGCTATGGATTTCATTAAAAAAATGCTAGCTGGAGTTTCAATAGACAAAAGAGTTTTAACATTAATTATTGGATGGGGATTTGGAAACTTTATGGAAGGTATGGCTGGATTTGGTACAGCAGTTGCCATTCCAGCATCTATGCTAGCTGGACTTGGATTAAATCCATTTTCTGCAGTTTTAGCATGTTTGGTTGCCAATAGTACACCAACGGCTTTCGGATCAGTAGGTATACCTTTAGTAACAGTTTCTTCAGTAACTGGAATTGCAACTAACCAATTGGCTGCAAATACAGCAATAATTGAAGCAGCTTTAATTTTTATAAGTCCATTTATTATGGTGTGTATAGTAGGCGGAGGAATAAAAGCCTTGAAAGGGTCATTTGCTGTTACACTAGTAGCTGCATTATCATTTTTAGTACCTGCTTATATTACAGCTATGGTATTAGGGCCAGAATTACCAGATATAGTTGGATCAATTTGCTGTATGATATGTACAGTTATTGCTGCAAAAATCTTTAATAAAAAACCACAACCTGAGCACTGTCTTGAAGTTAATGGTGAAAAGGAAGAAAATTGGTTATCTTTTGACAAAGCAATAAAAGCTTGGTGTCCATTTATTTTAATATTTTTAATGTTGATGTTTACGTCTACACTATGTGCACCAATTCATGACTTGATTGCAGGCTTCAAAAGCAGTGTTGTTGTTTATGCTGGTAAAGGTGGAAATACTTTAACTTTCAGTTGGATTAATACACCAGGGGTAATTATATTTATTGCTGCCATTATTGGAGGCTTAGTTCAAGGAGCAAAGATATCAACGATGTTTGAAGTTCTTGCTAATACCTTAAAAGCAAATTGGAAAACTATTGTTACAATTTGTGCAGTAATGTCAACGGCTAAGGTAATGAGTTATAGTGGAATGATTTCAGCTATTGCAAGTCTTTTAGTTGTTGTTACAGGTGGTGCATATCCTTTAATCTCTCCATTAATTGGAGCTATAGGAGGATTTGTAACTGGTTCAGGTACATCAACAAGCGTGTTGTTTGGAGGACTACAATCACAAACAGCTCAAAACTTAGGACTTTCTGGGGCATGGATGGCTGCTGCTAATACTCTTGGAGCAGGTATAGGAAAGATGATTTGTCCACAAAGTATTGCAATTGGCGCAAGTGCAATTGATAAGACTGGTTCAGAAAGTAAAATCTTAAGAAGTGTATTGAAGTATTTTATTGCATATGTAGTTATTGCGGGAATCATATGCTTTATAGGAACACTTTAGACAGTTTACAGTGTACAATTTACAGTTTACAGTTGGGGAGGATTCCTTGTGGACTAATGTCTATTTTTGATTTACAGTTGGGGATGAGTCCTCGAATTGACGTAGGGTTGCGTATTAGTTTAAAGGAATTAGGGTTTTAAATTTGTATGTGAGAAAGGATGATTATTTTGGAACAGTATAATAAATTGACAGAAGAGTTAATCTCAAAATTACAGGAAGCAGCTCCAGGGCATATTTTAACTGGTGAGGATATAAATGAAGATTATTCTCATGATGAAATGCCTATTTATGGGAAAGTAGCACCACAAGTTGTTTTTATGGCTCATTCTACAGAGGAAGTTTCAAAAGTCGTGAAAATATGTAATGAAAATAAAATACCTGTAACTCCAAGAGGAGCTGGAACAGGTCTTGTAGGAGGCGCAGTACCACTTCTAGGTGGAGTATTAATAGATATTACAAAAATGAATAAAATACTTTCATACGATATGGAAAATTTTGTTGTTAAAGTTGAAGCAGGTGTTCTCTTAAATGATCTTGCAGAGGATTGTATAAAACAAGGCTTATTATATGCTCCAGATCCAGGTGAAAAGTTTGCTTGCCTAGGTGGAAATGTTGCGACAAATGCAGGTGGAATGAGAGCTGTTAAATATGGTGCAACACGTGATTATGTACGTGCAATGAAGGTTGTTCTTCCAACAGGAGAAATTACAGATTTTGGAGCTACTGTATCAAAGACAAGTTCTGGTTATAGTTTACTTAATTTGATGATTGGATCAGAAGGTACTCTTGGAATTATTACAGAACTTACTTTGAAGGTTATGCCAGCACCTAAGGTAGTAGCAAGTTTAATTATTCCATTTGAAAATTTGGAAGATTGTATTTCAACTGTTCCTAAATTTAAAATGGAACACATGAATCCACAAGCTATCGAATTTATGGAAAGAGAAATTGTTTTATCAAGTGAAAGATATATTGGTAAGAGCGTATTCCCACAAGTAATTGATGGAGTTACTGCAAATGCTTATTTACTTGTAACCTTAGATGCAGGGAATGAAGATGAATTGAATAATCTTATTGAAGAAGCAAGTGAGATTGTATTAGAAGCAGGGGCAATTGATGTGCTTGTAGCTGATACACCAGCAAAAATTAAGGATGCTTGGGCTGCACGTTCAAGTTTCTTAGAAGCAATTATGGCAGAAACTAAATTATTAGATGAATGTGACGTTGTAGTTCCAGTAAACAAAATTGCTCCATATCTTACTTTTGTAAATAAAACAGGTGAAGAATGTGGACTAACAATTAAGAGTTTTGGACATGCAGGGGATGGAAATCTTCATATTTACCAATGCAGCAATGATTTAGAAGAAGAAGACTTTAAAGTTAGAGTTGAAAAATTCTTTAAGATCATTTACGAAGAAGCAATAAAATGCGGTGGACTTGTTTCAGGAGAACATGGAATTGGTAGTGGAAAAATGAGCTATTTAGCAGATAGTGTTGGAGAAATAAATATGGAATTAATGAAAGGCATTAAAAAAGTCTTCGATCCTAATTCTATTATGAATCCAGGTAAAGTATGCTGTCCAATAGAATAATTAAGTCAGTAAGTTTCAATAAAAATAAAGCGATATCTCATAAATATTAAAAAGGAAATAGAAAAAAGAAAGGTAGGAAATTAAAATGAACTTTAAACAAGATGAAAATCATGAACAATTACTAGAAATGTATAGAGAATTTGCAGAAAATGAGGTAAAACCAATTGCAAAAGATATTGATGAAAGTATGAGATTCCCAGAAGAAAATGTAGCTAAAATGGCTGAAATGGGGTTACTTGGGATACCTTTTCCTGAAGAATACGGCGGAGCAGGAATGGATACCTTAAGCTATGTACAATGTGTTGAAGAATTATCAAAGTGTTGTGCTACAACAGGTGTTATAGTTTCAGCTCATACAAGTCTTTGTGCTACACCAATTTACACATATGGTACAGAGGAGCAAAAAGAAAAATATTTAAAACCACTTGCTTCAGGTGAAAAATTAGGTGCTTTTGGATTAACAGAACCTGTAGCTGGAACTGATGCATCAATGCAAAAGACAACAGCAGTATTAGAAGGCGATCATTATGTATTAAATGGAAGCAAAATTTTCATAACTAATGCAGGTTATGCAGATATTTATATTATCCTTGCAATGACAGATAAGAGCAAAGGAACAAAAGGTATTTCAGCATTCATAGTTGAAAAAGACTTCCCTGGCTTCTCTGTTGGAAGCCATGAATTAAAGATGGGAATCCGTGCATCTTCTACTTGTGAATTATTCTTTGACAACTGTATAGTTCCAAAGGAAAATCTTTTAGGAGAAGAAGGTAGAGGCTTTAACATTGCTATGGCAACTCTTGATGGAGGACGTGTTGGTATTGCTGCACAAGCTCTTGGTATTGCTGAAGGTGCAATAGAAGAAACTGTAAAGTATGTTAAAGAACGTATTCAATTTGGAAAACCTATTTCAAAATTCCAAAATACACAATTTCAACTTGCTGAAATGCGTGCAAACACAGAAGCTGCAAAACTTTTAGTATATCAAGCTGCTTGTGCAAAAGATGAACATGAAAAATTCACACATTTAGCTGCTATGGCAAAATTAGTTTCTGCTAGAAATGCAACAGATGTAACTAATAGATGCTTACAATTATTTGGTGGTTATGGTTATACAAGTGATTATCCAATTGAAAGAATGATGCGTGATGCAAAAATAACTGAAATCTATGAAGGAACATCAGAAGTTCAAATGATGGTACTTTCAGGTTGGATGGGTCTTTAGTATAGAAGAAGTTTTTGAAATAAAAGATAAATTAAAAATCGTTAAGTAATTTTTACAAAAAGAATATATGTTAATTGGAACGTTAAGAGCAGATTACCAGAAATATACAAGGTAATTTGCTCTTTTTAGAATACAAGAAATTATAGAAAGATTATCAAAGATGAATGATAAATTTAGAATTTTTATGATATAATGATTATTAAAAATTATGCCTAAGCATAACTAGGGGGCGAAATAGCATGTCAGTTACTGTAGGGAAATTATTTGGAAATGGGGCTGTTTTATATCAAATGAAATTGCTTGCAGGACAAAAAGGCTTAAACAACCTTGTTGAATGGGTTCATATTATAGAAAATGATGAGGTGAGCCAATTTCTTCACGGAAATGAAGTTGTATTTACATCGGGTATTTTAAATAATAATGATAATTGGTTATTAGAATATGCAAAAAAGCTGTATAGTGTTGGGACTAGTGCATTTGTAGTTAATATTGGACCATATACAAAAGGAATTCCTCAAAAAGTAATAGAATATTGTGATTCTGTGAATATACCACTTTATACTATTCCATGGGAAACAAGAATGGTAGATGTAACAAGGGATATATGTTATCGTATTATGAAAAGTGAAGAGACAGAAGCCAGTATTGCAAGTACAATCAAAAATATAATTTTTAAAGTTGGAGATTTAGATACTTTGATTTCTCAAATGGAGAGATATGGTTATCTAAGAGACAGTCGTTTTTGCTTTATTGCTATAGCTTTTGAAAACAGTCAAAATAAAGATAAAGAATATAATATGAAAAAAATAAAAATGTACTCAGAAAAAATTGCTAGAAGTATTCATCAATTATATATTTCTTTTGCTTATAATGATTGTTGTATTTTAGTTTTAGTAGATTATAGTGATTATGATATAGATAATTTTGTAAATACTTTTTTGAAAAATTGGGATGATGATTTATGGAAGATACACATAGGTATTAGCGAAAATTTAAATGATATTAGAGTTCAAGATGAGAATTTTAATAAAGCACTAACGGCTATGAAGATGGCAAAGAAAAAAGGTAAGAAAGTAAGAGATTATAAAAAGCTTGATATTTATAAATTACTTCTTAATTCAAAAGATAAACAGGTATTAAAAGAATATTATGAAGATACTATAGGAAAACTGGAAAAGTATGATGAAGAAAATAATACAGACTTAACTGACTTTTTGTATATGTATTTAAAAAACAATGGAAGCCAAAGTCTTGTAGCTGAAAAACAATATATTCATAGAAATACAGTTAATAATCAATTAAAAAAGATAGAGAAGATTACTGGATACAACCCGCTTGATCTAGAAGAAAAACTAAGGTTTTATTTAGGATTCTATATTAAAGACCTTTTATAGCTGCATCAATAACTCTTAACTTATAACTCTTAGCTCATAACTGAATTAACTGTGCAGCTGCACAAAAAGGATTAGTCATTTAGTTATTGAAACACAGTAAAGACCATTATATAATAAGTACAAGTTAAAGAATAAAACGAATTTATAAAGGTAACAGCAACGGAGCTTGTTCATTTGAATAAGTTCTGTTTTTTTATATGCAGAAAGTAAGGGAGTGTTAAAAATGAATGGTGAGGAAATTAAGAGTACATTAAAAAAATATAGTTTACAATCTTGGAGCAAACAAAGAAATATAAATCCTATTCCAATAGAAAAAGCTGATGGTATTTATTTTTGGGATTATGAAGGAAATTGTTATTCAGATATGTCTTCTCAGCTTGTAAATATGAATCTTGGTTTTGGAAATAAAGCAATAGGAGATGCAATTAAAGAGCAGGTGGATAAGTATTGTTTTGTAGGGCCATCTTATGGGGCTGAACCTAGAGCAAAGCTTGCAAAAAAAATAGTGGAATTAATGCCAGATAATATGGGAAAAGTATTTTTTACAAATGCAGGAGCAGAATCAAACGAAAATGCTATAAAAATTGCAAGGATGTTTACAGGAAAATCAAAAGTTTTTAGTCGTTACAGAAGCTATCATGGATCATCCTTTGGTTCAGGAAACTTAACAGGGGAACCTAGACGATACGCATTGGAACCAGGAATTCCTGGTTTTGTGAAATTCTTTGATCCATACATTTATAGGGAACCAATAAAATTTGAATCAGAAGAATCTGCAACAAAATATTATTTGGCAAAGCTTAGAGAACAAATTATTTATGAAGGACCAGACAGTGTAGCAGCAATTGTCCTTGAAACAATAACTGGATCAAATGGTGTTATTATACCACCAAAAGGATATCTTCCAGGGGTCAGAGCCTTATGTGATGAGTTCAATATATTAATGATTTGTGATGAAGTAATGACAGGTTGGGGAAGAACTGGAAAGATGTTCGCATTTGAGAATTTTGATGTAAAACCAGATATAGTAACCTTTGCAAAAGGTGTTACCTGTGGTTATGTTCAACTTGGTGGGGTTGTTGTATCAAAGGAAATAGCAGAATATTTTGAGGATAATTTATTATCTTGTGGGTTAACTTATAGTGGGCATCCTTTAGCTTGTGCAGCAGGAGTAGCTACAGTAAATTATTATGAAGAAGCAAATGTTTTAGAAAATGTTAATAAAGTTGGAAAAGTTCTTGGAGAAAAATTAGAAGCTATGAAAGCTTCTCACTCAAGTGTTGGTGATGTAAGGTATATTGGATTATTTTCAGCGGTTGAACTAGTAAAGGATAAGGAAACTAAAGAACCGCTAGTACAATATGGTAAAGATCCAGAAGGAATAATGGGAAAAATTATAGGACTACTAAAAGAAAGAAAGTTTATGACTTATTCTCATGAAAATATGATACTAGTTGCACCTCCATTAATTATTACAAAAGAACAATTAGAAGAAGAACTTGCAAAACTTGATGAAGTACTAAGTATTGTTGATAAAGAATATATTTAAATGAGGTGAATTAGATGGCTTATGAATTTAGTTTACCAGGGAAAACAATTTTTGGAGATAATGCATTAGAAGAAAGTGAAAATGTAATAAAGACTTTGGGTAAAAAAGCTTTTGTAATTTCAGGGAAAAATGTTACAAAGGCAGGTACAGTTAAAATTCTTACAGATTGTTTAGCTAAATGGGAAATTGCTTTTGAAGTATTTAATGATATTATAGGCGAGCCAACAGAGCATATGATTGAAAGTGGAGTAAAGGCATATAAAGCATCAAATTGTGATTTTTTAATTGCTATAGGAGGAGGTAGTCCTCTAGATAGTTGTAAAGCAATTGCAGCAATGACAAAATTAGAAGGTAAAATATGTGACTATATGGGAAAAGTTATTGAAGGAAATTTTCCTCCAATGGTTTTAATCCCAACTACCGCAGGTACAGGCTCTGAAGCTACAAAATTTACAGTAATTACGGATTCAAAAAGGAATATAAAAATGCTTCTAAAGGGGGAAGCATTGCTGCCTGATTTAGCTATTATTGACCCAAGCTTTACTAGTACAGCGCCAAAGACTGTAACTGCTGCAACAGGTATGGATGCACTTACTCATGCAGTGGAAGCTTATACTTCAAAAAAAGCAAGCCCGCTAACAGACACCTTTGCATTGTCTGCAATAAAGAGGATATTTAAATATTTACCTCTGGCTTATGCAGATGGTGAAGACAAAGAGGCAAGAGAGGAAATGGCAATAGCAGCTTATGAAGCAGGAGTGTGTATAAATAATTCCTCGGTAACAATAGTACATGGAATGAGCAGACCGATTGGAGCATTATTTCATGTAGCCCATGGAATTTCAAATGCTATGCTTATAAAGGAATGTTTATCTTATGTTTTGGATGGAACTTATGAACGTTTTGGAGCTATAGGGAGAGCAATTGGTGCAGCAGCTGATGAAAAAAATGACAAAGAAGCTGCAGAAGCTTTTTTAGAAAAACTTACTGAGCTATGCAGTATTTGTGAAATTCCTACCTTAAAGGAATATGGAATTAATAAAGAGGAATTTGATAAGGTAGTAGAGAAAATGGCAGAAGATGCAATGAACAGTGGAAGCCCATCGAATACTATAAAAGAGGTTAATAAAGGTGATTTGTTAAATATATATAGTAAGTTATGGAATTAATTGCAATGGCGCAAGACCTAAAAAGTTTTGCGCTATTTTTTTATGAAAAAAGCCATTGCTTTTATTCATAGATGTGAAATGTTCCAGGATAAAAGGAGGTTGAAATAAATGAATACAATATTAAAAGAAGTCGAACTTCCAAAGTCAATGGAAGAAAATATAGAAATCAAAATAGAAGATTTAAGTATGATTTATCAAGATAAAAATGGAGGAGAACCAGTAACAGCACTTAAAGATGTAAATTTAGAAATTAAAGAGGGAGAATTTATTTCACTGCTTGGACCTTCAGGATGTGGCAAAACTACTTTGCTTAGAATTATAGCAGATTTGCTTCAACCATCAAGTGGAAAAGTTATAGTAAGAGGTCAAACTCCAAGAGATATAAGACTACAAAAAAAATACGGGATAGTATTTCAAAATCCAGTTTTATATGATTGGAGAACAGTGAGAAGAAATGTATGTATGCCTATGGAGCTTTTAGGGATGCCAAAATCTGAACGTACCGAAAAAGTTACTGAAATGCTTGATTTAGTTGGACTCACAAACTTTGGAAAGCATTATCCTTATGAACTTAGTGGAGGCATGCAGCAAAGAGTAGGAATTGCAAGAGCACTAGCAATCAATCCAGAAATACTACTTATGGATGAGCCGTTTTCGGCTTTAGATGAGTTTACGCGGGAAAAGCTTCATGAGGATTTATTAAATATATGGACAAAGACAAAAAAGACTGTAATCTTTGTAACTCATAATATTTCTGAAGCAGTATTTTTATCAGATAAAGTAGTAGTGCTTTCTCCACATCCAGGACGTGTTTCAGCAGTAATTGATATTAATATACCAAGACCAAGAAATATGGAATCAAAGCAAACAACAAAATTCTATGACTATATAACCAAGATAAGAAACAGCTTTGAGGGGGTGTAGGTATGATTACTAAGAAAGAAAAATATAAGATTAATTTGGTCTGGACTATTGGTGTTATTCTAGTTTGGGAATTAATTGCTTTCTTTCTAGATAAGGTAGCTAAAGATCCTATGGCCTCAGCAAAATTGCCATATCCTCATGTTGTAGTGATGTCAATTGCACAAAATTTTTCGGAATTAATGGGAGCTGCGGGCCTTACATTTTCAAGGGCAGTTATGGGGTTTACGCTTGGAACAATTATAGGGGTATTATTAGCAATTGTAATGAGTTTATCAAAAATTGCTGAAAAAATATCTCTCCCTTATTTAATAATATCGCAAATGGTACCAGTATTGGGCTTAGCTCCAATTATCTTTACGCTAGTTAAAGATATGGATGCTTCAAGAATAGTGATAGCAGCATATATTACATTTTTTCCAGTGTCTATAAATATGTTAAGTGGCTTAAATAGTGTTGATAATGAAAAGAAGGAACTTTTATATTCTTATGCAGCGCAGAAAAAAAGTATTTATTGCAAACTTATGATTCCATACTCACTTCCATATTTATTTGCAGGTTTGAAGATTGCAGCGCCTATGTCTATTACAGCATCAATTTTGATAGATATGCTGGGTTCAAGTGGTGGAATTGGCGTGAAACTTCTTTATTCATTATATTCAGGTACAAAAGATGTGTTTTGGGCTTCGGTATTTACAAGTGCTTTTATGGGGATCATTAGTTACTTCATTGTTATTTTGGCAGAAAAGATTTTAATACCTTGGAGAAAACAAACCATATAAATGTGTATTGTAATGATCATGGATCAATAGTCAATGATCATTAAATGGGTATTTCATCTAGAAATCTTTAAGATTTTAACAATTCTTTTTACAACATTTATATTAAAGAAAGGAGATTAAGATATGGGAGAAAAAATGAAAAACATTCTATGGCCCTTGAGTTTTGGAATACTTATAATAGTGGTTTGGGAATTAGGATTTATTCATAGTTTATTAGGTTTTAAACCCTTTCAGTTACCAATACCTTCACAAATAGTAAAAACTCTTGAAAATAATTTTTCTAAAGCAATATATGATACGGCAGTTACAGTAGCAGGTGCATTAGTAGGAATGGCTTTAGGTTGTTTGATTGGATTTATTGTTGCTTTAATAGCTACTCAATTTCCTAAATGGGGTTATACAGGATTAACAGTAATATCAGCCTTTAACGCAATTCCAATTGTAGCACTATCTCCAATTATGAATCGTTGGTTTACTAGTGGCTTTGCTCAAAAGGTGGGAGTAGTAACAGTTGTATGCATGGCAGCCATGGCAATTAATGCATATCGCGGTTTAAATGATCTAAAACCTTTTGCAAAAGATTTATTAGAATCTTATGCAGCTTCTAAAAAAGTCATATTTTTTAAGCTTCGTTTGCCGAATTGTCTTCCAAGTATATTTACAGCACTGAAAATTAATGTTGCTGCGGCCATAATGGGGGCTATGATAAGTGAATATTTCGCTTCATCTACTTCAGGGATTGGTTTTGGAGTGAAAGATAATTTGAGAAAAGGTATGATGGCCATGGGATGGACCTATATTGTTATGGCATCTGTCGTTGGGATCATTCTTTATTCAATTATTATATTGGTAGAACGCAGAGCTATAAAGTGGCATGCTTCACAAAGATAAAGATATTAAAGATATGCACAATAAAAAAATTAAAACCTACACAATAAAAAAATTAAAACCTACATAAATATAAAAAAAAATAAAACATGAACAAAAATAAAAAATATAAAAAATATGAAACATGTATAAATATAAAAATACTAAATACATGAAAAAAATAAAATATTAAAGACATGGAGGAATTTATTATGAAAAAAAGATTATTAGCTTTATTTGTGATTATAATGACGATGACGGCACTGTTTATAGGATGTGGGGCTAATTCGTCAAGTACATCGGATACCAAGGATAAACCAGCAGCAGACTCAAGTGATACTTCAAAAAAGAGTGATGGGTCACTTCAAAAAGTTAAACTTCAATTAAAATGGCTGCCTCAATCACAATTTATGGGTTACTATGTGGCACAACAAAAGGGATATTACAAAGATGAAGGTATTGATCTTCAAATTCTTCCTGGTGGAAGCGATATTATCCCGGAACAAAATGTATATAACGGGGTAGCAGATATAGGAGTTACTTGGGTATCTAGTTTAATGACCTATCAAGCGCAAGGATACAATTTACAAGAGGTTTCACAAGTATTTCAAAAATCAGGTATGCTTTTAGTTTCTAAAAAAGAAAAAGGGATTAATTCACCAAAGGATTTAGCAGGTAAAAAAGTCGGTAATTGGTTTGGTGGTAATGAGTATGAATTACTTGCTTTATTATCAAAATATAACTTAGATAAAGAAAAAGACTTAAAGCTTGTACAACAAGATTTTACAATGGATCAAGTAAAAGAAGGTTCTATTGATGCAGCGTCAGCTATGACTTATAACGAATTAGGTTTATTATTTGAAGGCGGTATGAAAAAAGAAGATTTAAATATTATTGATATGAATGATGAAAATGTTGCAATGATGGAAGATTGTTTATTTGTTAATTCTGATTGGACAGCTAAAAACAAAGATTTAGTGGTTCGTTTCTTGAAAGCTTCAATTAAAGGCTGGAAGGACGCAGTTAAAGATCCAGAAGCTGCAGGAAAGACTGTTTATGATGTTGATAAATCAGTATCTTTAGATCACCAAGTTTATATGGCGAAAGAAGTTGCTAAGCTTGTAGCACCACAAGGCTTTGATACATCAAAAATTGGACAAATTGATATGAAGGCAATTAAGCAAACAGGTGATTTCTTAAAGAAATACAATAAAGATTTAGCTAAAGATCCAGTAGTTGATGATACAACCTTTACATCAAAATATTGGGACGAAGCTGTAAAATAATATTAAATTTTAGCTTTGGGTGCTAGTTAGTTGCATCCAAAGCACCAAATATAAAAGGAGGAGAATACTTATGGATTTGATTATTAAAAATGGAACTATTGTAACACCAGTGGAATCTTACAAAGCAGATATTGCTGTAAAGAATGGAAAAATCGTAGCAATTGGAACAGGCTTTTCAGAAGAAGGTGCAAAAGTTGTAGATGCAGCTGGAAAGTTAGTTTTGCCAGGTGCTATTGATGCACATACACATTTAGCAATGCCTTTTGGAGGAACAGTTTCAGCAGATAGCTACCTTGCAGGCACAAGAGCAGCGGCTTGCGGTGGTGTTACAACAGTTTTTGATTATCCAATGCAAAGAAAAGGAAAAGGCATAATTGAAACTATTGAAGGCAGAAAAGAAATGTGTGATCCAGAAGCTTGCGTTGATTATGCATTTCACTGCTGTATAACAGATTTAAATGATGGCGCCATTTTAGATGAATTTGAAGCAGCTGTAAATTATGGTGTTACAAGCTTTAAATGTTTCTTAGTATATAAAAAAGAAGGCATGATGGTTGATGATGGAACCTTAGTGAAAATATTGTTAAAGGCAAAAGAAACAGGTGCCATGACTAATATTCATGCTGAAAATCCAGATGTTATTGATTTAAATATCGAACAATTCTTAAAAGAAGGTAAAACTTCAGCGTGGTATCACTATTTAAGCAGACCAGAATTTGTGGAGGCAGAAGCTGATAAAAGAGCTATTCACTGGGCTAAATCTATGGAAGCACCTTTGTATATTGTTCATATGGCAGATAAGGAAGGCCTAGAGGCGGCAATAACTGCAAAAAACGATGGTCATGAGATTTATATAGAAACATGCCCTCAATATTTAGAATTTACTTGTGAGGTATATAAGAGAGAGGATGGAAGAAATTTCGTATGTTCTCCGCCAATGAAAGGTCAAGAAAGCCAAGATGCTCTTTGGAAGGCAATAGAGTCTGGAGCAATAGATACTGTAGCTACTGACCACTGTCCATTCCAAAGTTATGAAAAGGACTGGGGAAAGGATGATTTTACAAAGATTCCAAATGGTTGTGCTGGTATAGAAAATTTATATCCTTATATGCTTTCAGCTGCTAATGACGGAAAAATATCTTTTAATCGTGCAGTTGAATTATGTGCCTTTAATCCAGCAAAAATATTTGGATGCGAGGATAAAGGTTCTTTAGCAGTTGGGAAGGATGCAGATATTGTAATTTATGATCCTAATAAAGAGTTCACAATTTCAGTAGAAAACATGCATTCAGATTATGATCACACTATTTGGGAAGGGAAAAAACTTCACGGATATCCAGTAAAGACTTTTGTAAGAGGCAATTTGGTATATGAGGATGGAAATTTTGTTGGAAAGCCAGGTATTGGGCAATTTGTAAAGAGAGTAGGACGAAAATAACTATCAAAAATAATAAGATAGATTGAAAGGCATAGAATTTTTGAAGTTTGAAAGACTGATGAAATCTAGGGCTAGAAAGGATGAATGGAAATGAGTAGTTTATTTAATAAAGATATTTCTATTAATGAATATGTGTCAGGATGCTTACTATGTAATGAAGCTCCTTGCAGAAAAGCTTGTCCCTACACCCTTGAAGCGGATAATATTATTCGTTCTTTAAGATTTGAAAATAAGGCTGGGGCAGTAAATAAACTGCCACATCCACTTCCTTGTGAAACTTGTGCAGATAAGGCATGTATAAAGGCATGTTTAAAGGGAAAAATTAATGAACCGGTACCTATTGATAAAATTATGAAAGCAATTGCAGCTGAACCTAAAATTAAAGAGGATGATGTTGATTTATCTATAGATTTTTGCGGAGTTCATACAGAAAACCCATTTTTCCTTTCTTCTTCTGTGGTTGGAAGCAATTATGAGATGGTGGCTAAGGCATTTGATATGGGCTGGGCAGGAGTAGCTTTTAAGACAATAGGAATGTTTGTACCAAAGGAGGTTTCTCCAAGATTTACAGCTTTAACTAAAGAAAATTTACCTTTTATAGGTTTTAAAAATATAGAGCAAATTTCAGATCATACCCTAGAAGAAAATATAAAATTCCTAAAACAACTTAAGGCGGATTATCCGACTAAAATCATTGTTGCATCAATTATGGGACAAAATGAAGAAGAATGGACAAAACTTGCTAAGCTTATGACAGAAGCAGGTGCAGATATTATAGAATGTAATTTCTCATGTCCACATATGACAGGGGAAGGTTTAGGCTCTGATGTCGGACAAAATCCTGAATTAGTTGCTTTATATACTAAAGCAACAAGAAAAGGAACACACTTACCTATACTTGCAAAGATGACTCCGAATATTGGTAATATGGAAATACCAGCTAAGGCTGCAATGGAAGCGGGTGCAACAGGGATTGCTGCAATAAATACAATAAAGAGCATTATGAATATAGATCTTGAAAATTTTCAATCTGCACCAAATGTAGAAGGAAAATCAAGTGTTGGAGGATATTCAGGAAAAGCTGTAAAACCAATAGCCTTACGTTTTATAAGAGATATGAAGGTTTGTAAGGAACTAAAGGATGCACCTATAAGTGGTATGGGAGGAATTGAAACTTGGGCAGATGCGGCAGAATTCTTAGCTTTAGGCTGTGAAAATTTACAAATAACTACATCAGTTATGCAATATGGTTATAGGATTATTGAGGATCTAATTGAAGGAATGAAACTATATTTAAGTTCACAAGGTTATAAAAGGGTAAGCGAAGTGGTTGGAAAAGCCTTGCCTAATATTGTAGCTGCCGATGAACTTGAAAGAGATGGTATTTGTTATCCTAAATTTGATAGAGATAAATGCTTAGGGTGTGGAAGATGCTATTTATCCTGCTTTGATGGTGGACATCAAGCAATAAAGATGGATGAAAAAACAAACAAACCTATGCTTATAGCAAATAAATGTGTTGGTTGTCAGTTATGTGGCACTGTTTGCCCAGCTAAGGCAATTTCACCAGCCCAGAGAGTAATGAAAAAATAATAAAATTAGTATATAAAACATCAAGTATGGCTTGTATAGATGGCTATTCCTGTGAATTTATGAAATTTCTGTAGGATAGATTATAATATAAAGGTTTATTATAAGGATTAAATTATATAGAATATAAGAATTTAAAGGAGGATATTAGTATGGTTACTTGTAACATTGATAGAATGGATGACAAAATTAAAACTTTTAGTAAATTTGGAGACACTGGAAGAGGCGGAATAACAAGATTGTCATTGTCACCAGCAGCATTAGAAGCAAGAGAAGAATTTTGCAGACGATGTAAAGCACTTGGAATGGAAATAAAAACAGATGATATGGCAAATATTTATGCAACACTTCCTGGAGAAGATGGTTTACCAGCTATTATGATGGGATCTCATGCTGATTCTGTTAAACAAGGAGGGAATTATGATGGGATTCTTGGTGTACTAACTGCACTCGAAGCAGCAGAAACCATAGTCACAGAAAAAATTCCTCATAAGCATCCAATAACAGTTGTTATATGGACAAATGAAGAAGGTGCACGTTTTGAACCTGCAATGATGTCATCAGGAGTTATTACAGGTAAATTTGATAAGGATGTAATGCTTGCATCTACAGATACAGAAGGTGTTACCTTTAAAGAAGCTTTAGAAGCAAGTGGATATATGGGAGAAGCTTCTAATAGAATGACGCCTGAAAAATATATGGCATTATTAGAACTTCATATAGAACAAGGACCAGTTTTAGAAGATGAAAAAATTGATATCGGTATTGTTGAAGGGGTTTGCGGTATGATCAACTATGAATTTACTTTTGTAGGTCAAGCTGATCATGCAGGAACAACACCTATGAAATATAGAAAAGATGCTTTGTATGCAGCAGTAAAAACAATTCAATATCTCCACGATGAACTTGATAAACTTGATAGTAAGCTAGTATATACCACAGGAAAGATTTCAGCACATCCTAATATTCATACTGTAATTCCTGATATGGTTAAATTTACTTTAGATGCTAGACATCAAGATCCAGAAGTAATTAAACAAGTTCTTGAAATCATTAATGCTATACCTAAGGTGGTTGAAAAATGTGAAGCAAGCTATGAAGAAGCATGGTCACGTAAAACAGTTAATTTTTACCCAGAATTTGTAGATTACGTAGAAAAAAATGCTAAGGAATTTGGATACTCATGTAAGAGAATGTATAGTGGACCAGGTCATGATGCACAATTTATAACAGATGTCATTCCAACTACAATGATATTTGTACCAAGTAAAGATGGCCACAGTCATTGTGAAAAGGAATTTACACCAGTTGAAAACTGCTGGAAAGGGGCAAATGTCCTATTACAAACTATTTTAGATATTGATAAAAATAATTAGACATAGTTGAACGATTTTTGAATAAGTAGAATACAAAATAATGATTGTTAGAAAATCAGATTTACAGAAAAGTTAGGTGAATCTGCTTTTCTAATGTTAAAAATAAAGTTCTTTAGATAATCACTGATGCGACAGCCACAACATATTAATCTTATTACGTTCGGCAATATGGATATTATTGTTTTTTATTCGAAGTGTATATGATATGAAGTTTTATAGCAAAAACAAAAGAAATGTGATAGAATACCAGTTGAAAGTATTTAAAATAATTTTAAAGATATTTAAATTAAATTTTAATAAGAGGATAGAAAAAATGGAAAAAAGAATAAAAATAGTAAGTCCTGTTTATCAGCAAATTGCTGCAGATATTGCTTCTAAAATAGCAACTGGACATTATCGTGTTGGTGAAAAAATATATGCACGATCTGTGCTTGCTAGTCAATATGGAGTCTCTGCAGAAACAGCGAGAAGAGCTATAGCAATCCTCGCGGATATGGATATAGTAGATGCAAATAAAGGCAGTGGAGTAATAATAAAATCAACAGAGAAAGCTATAAAATTTATCAGACAGCACAATGACGTAAAGACTGTTACTGATTTAAGGAATGATATACTTGACAAATTAGAACATCAAAAAGAAGAAAATGATTTGTTAAGAGATAGAATTTTAGATTTATTAGAGAGAACAGATAGGTTTAAAGCAATAAATCCATTTATACCTTTCGAAATACTTATAACAAAAAAAACACCGTATATAGATAAAAATGTAGCGGAAATTAATTTTTGGCATAATACCCTAGCTACAATAATATGTATTAAGAGAAATGGATGCTTAGAAATGTCCCCGGGACCATATGCCGTTTTACGTGAAAATGACATTTTTTATTTTATCGGAAATGAAGGTTGTTATGAAAAAGTAACTAAATTTTTGTATCCATAAATTGTTAATATATTTTGTGACAGGTAAAATATTAATTATTTGTATAACTCAAATGATTGATATTTTACCTGTTTTAATTTTAAGTGAATATTTCTAAACTAATATATATTATGTAATATTTTTAATTTAAGTTGTTACTTTTAAATTCATAAAAAAAAATAATTTATTAGAAATAAATGAGGCTATTAATGAGTTTAAGTAAATAATAATTCTTAAATAACAGAGTGTAATTTGACAATAGTAACAACTTGTTGATATAATAAGGTTGTTACTTGGAATGCAAAAAGTAACAACTTTGGTTATAATATAAAGTTGCTAAAAGGAAGGAAGTGGAATTTGTGATAGAATTTATAAACATACGTAAAGATTTCAAAAATAAAACAATTCTTAAAGACATTTCATTAAAGATAAATAAAGGGGAACTTGTTGCTATAATAGGATCAAGTGGATGCGGAAAGACAACAACATTAAAAATGATAAATAGGTTGATTAATCCAACATCAGGAAAAATCTTTATTAATGGTGAAGATATTGCTTCAAAAGATGTAATAAAGCTTAGAAGAAACATTGGATATGTAATACAACAAACAGGATTGTTTCCACATCTGACTATTAGAGAAAATATTCAAATAATTCCTAAAGTTGAAAAATTAGATAAAGCCAATGTAGAGAAAAAAACAATTGAACTTATGGAAATGGTTGGATTAAGTAGTGATGAATTTTTAGATAGATATCCAACTGAATTGAGTGGAGGACAGCAACAGAGAGTTGGAGTTGCAAGAGCTTTTGCAATAAACCCAGAAATAATTTTAATGGATGAGCCTTTTAGTGCTTTAGATCCAATTACTAGGGTGCAGCTTCAAGAGGAATTAATTGATTTACAAAGTAAATTAAAAAGAACTATTGTTTTTGTAACACATGATATGGATGAAGCTATAAAAATCGCAGATAAAATTTGTATAATGAATAAAGGTGAGATTATACAATATGATACTCCAGAAAATATTCTTAAAAATCCTATTAATGATTTTGTTAACGAATTTATTGGAAAGAATAGAATATGGTCATCACCAGAATTTATAAGGGCTAAAGATATAATGATTGATCATCCTGTTACTTGTTTTAAAAATACATCATTGTTAAGATGCATTGAAAAAATGAGGAGTTCAAAAGTTGATAGTTTAATGGTGATAGATAAAGAAAACTATCTTTTGGGAATTACTACAGCCAAGGAAATACAAAATAAATCTGATAGAAATATTCTCGTAGAAGAAATAATGAATACTAAATTCATAAATGTAAAGCCAGATGATTCGATTATAGGCATCCTTGAAACTGTAAAAAAACATAAAATAGGACAAGTTCCGGTGCTTGATGATAAGGGCGTTTTAAAAGGAATAATTACGAAAAGTAGTTTAGTAACAACTCTAAGTAGTCAATTTTTAGATACGGAAGAGGTGAAATAAAATGAATGAATTCTCAAATTATATATTTACAGCAAAAGATCAGATAATGACATTATCAGTTGAACATATTAAACTTACGGCAATAGCTGTTGGTATAGCTATAATAATTGGAATCCCATTGGGAATAATTACAAGTTATGTGAAAAGACTGAATAAGCCGATTTTAGGTATAGCTAGTGTTGTTCAAGCAATTCCAAGTATGGCATTACTGGGATTTGCAATACCGTTTTTAGGAATAGGTACAAAACCAGCAATTGTAATGGTGGTATTATATTCATTACTACCAATTATAAAAAATACTACTACAGGAATTGATAGTATAAATTCAGAAATGCTTGAAGCTGCAAAGGGAATTGGACTTACTAAATTTCAAGTTTTAGTTAAAGTTCAAATACCTTTAGCACTTCCAGTAATAATGTCAGGAATAAGAATTTCAGCAGTTACAGCAGTAGGCCTTATGACTATGGCAGCATTTATTGGTGGTGGTGGTTTGGGATATTTGGTTTTCTCTGGTATAAGAACTGTTAATAATTATCAAATTTTAGCAGGAGCAATTCCAGCGTGTATATTAGCATTATTAGTAGATGGATTATTTGGAGTGGTAGAAAAACTTGTTACACCAATTAGTTTGCAAAATGGTAATAATAAAAGTAAAGCATCAAAAGTTAAAGCTAGAAAAATGCAAAAATCTATATTAGTTGCTACTGCATGTGTCCTTGTTGGAATTTTTGTTGTAACAGGAGTATCTCAAAAGGTATCTAGTAAAAAAGTTATTACAATAGGTAGTAAAGACTTTACAGAACAAGATATTTTAGGAAATATAATATCAGAGCTTATAGAAAGAAAGACAGACATTACTGTTAATAGAAAATTTGCGTTAGGTGGAACTCAAGTTATATTTTCTGCTATAAAAAATGGTGATGTTGACATGTATGTGAGTTACAGTGGAACAGCTTATGGAGATGTATTAAAATATAAGCCAATATCAGATGTAGAAAAGGTTTATAATACAGTAAAAAAAGATTATAAGGATAAATATGATATTGAAGTGTTAAAGCAAATGGGGTTTAATAATACGTATACACTAGCAGTAGCAAAGGATACTGCTCAAAAATATAATTTAAAAACTATAAGTGATCTTGCAAAAGTTTCAAATGGTTTAACTGCAACAACAACGCTTGAGTTCCTTAATAGAGAAGATGGATTAATTGGTTTAACTAAGAAATATAATCTTAATTTCAAAGATACTGTCGGAATAGACGGCAGTCCTAGATATGCTGCTTTAATTAATAAAGAAAGTGATGTAATAGATGCATTTTCGACAGATGGATTATTGAAGAAATATGATTTGAAGGTTTTAAAAGATGATAAACACTTTTTTCCACCATATTATGCTATTCCTGTGGTGAAAGCTGAAACATTAGAAAAATATCCTGAAATAAAACCATTAGTAGAAGAAGTAGGAGACTTACTTAATGATGATGTAATGAGTGAATTAAATTATGAAGTAGATGAATTAAATAAAGATCCTAAAGATGTTGCTATAGAATTTTTGCAAAAGAATGAATTAATTTAATAAAACAGAAAAGTTTTTTTGAATTGAAACCGATATTTGATATTCATTATTAATAATAAGATAATGCTTTACTAGATTTGAAACTTAATGAAGTTTTTACATTGAATCAAGCATAAAAATAATTTATAAGCTAAAAATACTAGTGCTGATTTCAATTGTGATTAGCACTAGTATTTTGCACATTAATAGCTGATTATTAAGTAATATTAATTTTTTCTTTAATTATTTCAATGTTCTTTTGATCTTCTTCGCTTAAACTTAAAATATATTTTTTAAATTCATAGTACCAATCTTTTTCGTAGTCATTATTAAAGCTAAAATCTGAAATATGCTTTGCTAAGAGAATAATGTAAGTTTTTGATAAGTTTTTAAATAAGTGCATAAACTCATCATCGAATAAACATTCTGCATTTAGCATATCTATTAAATCTTCCAAGCTTTTAATATTATATTTTATCAATGTAATCTTATCTTGCACAGAAGAGCATTCTCTTATTTTTTCAGTTATATTTTTAAATGCAGTGTTACTTAGCTTTTCTCCGTCTTCATATTCTATAATTTCTTCATTTATATTTTCCTTAAAAGATATAAATATCGTTTCTAATTTATCCAATTTAATACTTTCATATAACCATTCTGTTAACTTATTTGTAGATTTTTTAATATAATTAATTAATTCATTATTTTCAATAGTTAAAGTTTCACAACACTTAGCTGCACCTTCTAACAATTTGTCTTGTAACTTTTCAAGTGATAAATTCATCAATTTACTTCTTAAAACTTCTCTGTCAGAATTGGTTATATTTAAGTTATTTAAAGATTTACCAGATATAATTAAACCTAGAGAATTAATAAGGACTAATTCGAATATATTTATTAAAAGATATTCACTTCTTTTATCATAGCTATTGAGCAATTCATTGATTTCATAAATATCAAATTTATTGCAAAATTCATTTTCTAAATTTAAGATTTTCAAATAATTTCTTATATACTCAATACCTTTATAATTCCAATTATCCATGTAAAGCTGATAATCTATTGAGCCTGAGCCTAAATGTGGGGTAAAAAAGTAATCATATTCCTTAAAAAAGGGTGGAAGCCCATCATCTATAGTGTCATTATAAGAATAATTATTTATTTTAAGTTTATTATTTATAATGTATTCCAAAAGTTTTTTACTTTCTTTCATAGTGACTTTTATTAAATCTCGACCAGTTTCTAACATTTGTGATAAGCTGTTATTTTTTAATTCATCTATTATTAGCTGAATGGAATTAAATGTTTTTAAATAAAAGCTTAATGTATAATCAATGCCTTCAAGCAAGTTTTCTGCTACTTCTACCATAACAGAGCTGCTTTCATCTTTAGTGTAATATTTTAATTGTATCTTTAATAAGTCAAGTCTTTCATAAGAAAGTCTGTTTAAAGTAGTATCATCTAGAAGTTTTTCCTTATAGCAAGTTACTAAAACATCCTTAAAAAAATGATCTTCACTAAAATTATGCTCTACGAAGAAGCTATATTTTTCAATGCTATTGCAATTTTCCACAAATCATCAATCCTTTTCACTATCAAGATTAGTATAATCTTTTACACCATTTCTTATATTGTCAGCAATCTTATATAATACTTTTCCTTCTAAAAGTTCTAAAGAACCTTGGCAATAATCATCAAAATAGTCCTTCATGATTTCTATGAGTTCATCATCTCCTATATAATCCAAAGTTTCATTTTTATAATTATAAAAAATTTCTACGAGTTCATTTATTGTATCGCTATAGTTATGCTGCGAGATATATGGTGAATCAGAAAATGCTGTAATAATTTTAGTTATAATTTGACCATTAAATTCTATTCGGCCACTTTTCTCTAGAGCAATAGTCCTTGTTTTCATAATTTCCTTAACGTCGTCTTCATTTAGTTTCAAACTATAATCGCGTGTGATTTCATTACATTGAATTATTTCATTAAATACCTGCTTTTCTAGAGAAGTGTTTTCAAATAAATTAATAATTTCATTCAAATTTAAGACTCCCTTCAAAAAAAGTGTTGACTTTTATTTTGTAATATGTTATGATGAAAATATATAATTATAATTTGTTATTATACCATTGGCATCTATTGTTGTCAATGGGTTTAAAGCGTAAAGAGTATCTTCAATTTGAAGATACTCTTTTTATATACAAATTCTAATTAAGATTATGCATTTAAATTCAAGAAATACTGAAGAGATTTAGCTATTAACTGATAATTGAAAATTGAACAATGAACATTTAACATTGATAATTTAGATAGCGTAAATACAAATAATAGATAAAAATTAAGATAAATTTAATATCGCCATAAATTTTTTTATTGTATAATTAAGAAATATAAGTAAAAATTGGAGGAATTGGTGAATGAACAAAAAACAAATTATAGGCTTGATAGCTGCTGCTTTATGTTTTGTATTTGTTGGTGCAGCAAGTGTTATTACAAATGCAGTCTCTAACAAAATAGATAATAAAAATAAGGATACAAAAAGTACTTTTGGCGAGATGTTAAATTCTAATAAAATTGCATTACCAAGTAAGGATTTTGTTGGAGTGGTTAAAGTAGAAGGTACAATTAAGAGTGGATCAAATTCTAATAGCATTTTTCAAAATACAGAGTCATATAATCATAAACGTACATTAAAATATATTGATGATATGATTAAATCGAAAAATAATAAAGGAGTTATTTTATATGTTAACAGTCCTGGTGGGGGTGTTTATGAAAGTGATGAACTTTATTTAAAGTTGAAAGAATATAAAGAAAAAACAGGACGTACTATATGGACTTATATGGCATCTCAAGCGTGTTCTGGAGGATTTTATATAGCTATGGCATCTGATAAGATTTATGCTAACAGGAATACTTGGACAGGTTCCATTGGAGTAATTACATCATTAACTAATGTAAAAGGTTTATATGATAAATTAGGAATTAAAGAAATAGATATAACAAGCGGACCTAATAAAGCAATGGGAGCTTCAGGAGTGGAAATGACAGATGAGCAGCGTAATATTTTACAAGGCTTAGTTAATGAAGCTTATGAACAATTTGCAGGGGTTGTTGCAGAAGGAAGAAAAATGGACATAAATAAGGTTAAACCTATTGCAGATGGTCGTATATATTCAGCTAAACAAGCTTTGGATTTGGGCTTGATTGATAATATCGATACTTACGAAAATATGCAAAAAAATGTGATAGATACTGTAGGTCAAAGTGTTGAAATATTTACACCAGAGAACAAGGAAAACATACTTTCATCTCTGTTTGCAAAAGCAGAGAATTTAAAGCCTAAATCAGATGCACAAGTTATTTCTGATTACTTAGAAAAAGAAGGTAATGGAGGAATTATGTATTATGCTAAAACAGAATAAAGAAAACCTACAATATGCAGGCTTTTTTGTAAGACTTTCAGCATATATAATTGACTGTATTATTGTGGGAATAGCATTACTTGTTATAACAGTACCTAGATTTATAATATCTAGGACAGATCCAGATGCATTTTTGATAAAACAATTCTTATTCAAATTTTCTATATTGGACATTGTTATTTATTTATGTGGACTAGCGTATTTTGTTTTAATGACATATTATTGTGGGGGAACTTTAGGAAAAAAATTATTTAAACTTAAGGTATGTAAAGATACAGGTGAAAAGCCATCTTTATTTACTTTAATTTATCGTGAAAGTATTGGTAGATATTTAAGTGGATTAATATTGTTTATTGGTTATATTATGATTGGAGTAGATTCGAAAAAAAGAGGTTTACATGATATATTAAGTGATACTTTAGTAGTTTATGATATCGAACCTATATATATTGAAAAAGAATTGTTCAACACTTAAAGATTTCCAAAGGAAATCAACATTATTAATAAAAGCTTAACCAGATTTAAAGTTTGGTTAAGCTTTTATTTATCTAATATTACTTATGCTCATTAACGCCAACTGTGATGAGGGTCCTCATCTTTACCTGGCCACCTAAATTCTTTAGCAACCTTATTATTTTTAATTTGGTAAGCTGAAAAGCATCCTTGATGAGGAAGTATATATACATTGCCACTTTCCTTTCCAACTAAGTATTCCCCTGATTCAAATTCCATTTCTCCAGTACTATTAGAGTATTCATCAATAAGTAATGTGAAAAATTCCTCAGTAGGGAAGCCATAACTAGAGCCGTCAGCAATATGATCTTGATCATTAAATGGAGTAAGCTGTATATGGGTGCCAGGATCAGCAAGTTTCTTTATATATGCACCATCTTCACGTAATACAATTTGTTTTGCTTGTTCAAAGGTTGTTACTGCATATTTGGATTTAGTTGTATTTGAAGAATCATCAGTTTTAGCAGAATTTTGAGAATTAGCAGGAGTTTCTTCTATAGTTCCTTTTTCATTAATATAGCAATTATCTACTGTTGTATTAGTAGCCATAGTTCCATCTGTATTTAGGTAATACCAAACACCATTATCTTTAATCCATCCAACTCTCATTTTACCATCAGCACCTAAGTAATACCAAGAATTCTTGTCTTGTATCCAATTTTTTTGCTTTTCGTTATCTTTATAAAAATACCAACTTCCACTCTCTGATTTCCAGCCACTTATGTTAACTTTTTCTTGTTTAGGTTCTTTTGAGGCTTCAACACTTTTAGAAACAGTATTAGTATTAAAGTCGTTATTAGCGGCAAATATTGCACCGCCAGCACCAGCGCCAACTATAGTAATCAAACCAATTGTTCCTAATATTATCAGTTGTTTATTCATACCAACATTCCTATCTAACTTGAATTTTTATCATTACATCATTAATAATTTATTTATATTAAGATAAATTTAGTTTTTTGTAAGAACTATTATTTTCGTATTATATATTTTACCATTTTATTGCCTTTATATCAATATTTTGGAGAGGCCAAGGTTCTCAATTGACAATTTCTACTTATTCATTATAATTACGGATTAGATATTTTTTGCAAGTTTTTATCCCATTATATTAATTGCTATGCTATGATAATAATAGCGAATTTAGAAAAGAAATCCATTTGCGGGTTTAAACAAGGGTGGGGATTTACATTTTTCCGGATTTTATAAAACATTATGATTTAATACGGTCAATACTTAGAGATGTTTTTTTATATGGCTGTTTTTCAAAAGGTGATTTAGAAAATAAGAAACATGGGAGCTCAAGAAAAGTTAGCTATGAGATGCGACGAATTAAGCAATATATAGAAAATGATTTTATCAAAATAGATAAAGATGGTAAAAATAAACTATTAGGTTTGAGTTATGATGACATTTCAAATACAAAAAACTTTTTGGTTAATACATATTTAAGCAAGAGCTTTACTCGTTGTGATATTACTTTGTATTATTACTTGCTTTTAATTTTAAACTATAAAAGCGAACCAATGAACTTTTCAGATATTGAAAATGAAATGATAAGCAAAGAATTAATAGATTATGAAAATATTAGCAGTAAAACTATAGAACGAAAGCTTAATGAATTAGTAAATTCTATGGAAATTGTTTCAGTTAAGAAAAATGGAAGAATTAAAGAATATTATCTTTCAGAGGATATATTAAAAGAACTCAATAATAATGAAATTTTAAAGCTTTATAATATAGTAGATTTATATAAAAATATTATATTTCCTAATGTAAGTGGACATTATTTTTATGACACACTAAAAGATTATATGGAGTTTGAGCGAAAGATAATTCCAGTGGATAATAATTGTTTTCAATATAAAAACCTGCATTTTCATCCTGTAATTGAGGAAGAACTAATTTTGAAAATTATGAAAGCAATTGAAAATAGAAATGAAATAAAACTTAAGACTGACGATAAAGTCGCATGCGTAAAAAATGGTAATAATGAAGTACTCAGACCTTTCAAGCTTAGATATGATATTGAATGTGGAAGGTTTTATGTTTTCTCGTTTACTAGTAATGGGAAATGTATTAGTGCAAGACTTGATAGAAAAGACGATGTTGAAGTTTTAAAAACACGATTTAATTATGATAAATATGAAGAAAAGTATAAAATTGCTATGGAAAAGAGTTTTTCTAGTGTACCTCATAACATTGATGGGCAATATGAAGAAGTGGAATTTGAGGTTCAGATTAATTCTCCAAAGGAATATTACATAATCGATAAGATAAAAGGTGAACTTGGTGAGTGTACTTTTGAGGAAATAAATGATAAAATATATTCCTTTAAAAAGATAGTAAATGATCCTTGGGAAATGATTCCGTGGATTAGAAAATATGGTGGCTATTTAAGGGTTATTTCTCCTAAATATCTTCATAAGAAAATCAAGAATGACTGGGAGGATATGTTGAATAATTATGGAGTTATTTCATGAATATAAAAATAAATATTTTCATTTAGTATTTAGAATTCTAAATTTAGCTAATAATGGACTTTATAAAGATGAAATTATAAAGATTATTGAAAAAGAAGAATATGATGAAAAAGTAATAGGGAAAGACTTCAAAACTTTTGAGGGAATGCTTTTAAATCAATATGATAAAAAAGATAATTTCAATTTCTTAGAAGAAAGAGATGGAAAATATTATAGTATTTTAAATAATGAAGATAGGATGCCTCTTAAAGTTAGGTTTTCAAAACTAGAGAAATCTTGGCTTAATGGAATGCTAGAAGAGCCAGTAGTACAAGCTTTACTTGGAAATGAAACTTTAGAAAAATTACAAAAAGCACTAATAGAAATAAAAACAGGAAGTAATAAAGTAATAGAGTTTACAAACAAGGGTAAAAATGATTTTGAAGTTGATTTAGAAAAAATAAGTAAAAATTTTTATACTATTTTAGAAGGGATAATTGAGGAAAAGCCTATTTTATATTCTAATGTAGATAAAAATGGCAATGAATATAAGAATCAACTAGCACTTCCAATTAGAATTGAGTATTCATTAAAAGATGATAAATTTAGAGCCTCTCTTTATTCTTTAGAAGAGCAGCGGCCAATAATGGTTAATTTACATACTTTAGAGAAAGTAGAAATAGAACAAAAGGTTAATTCGAAAATAAGAAGGGAAGAGGTACTTAAGAAACTAAAAGAAAAGAAATACTGTGAAATTCCAATTACAATTGAACTTGAAGATATTAGGGGAGCTATGGAAAGGTGCTTTATGAGTTTTTCTTCCTTTGAAAGAAATTCAAGGAGTATTTCAGAAAATAAATATGAAATAGATATATATTATTATACTTTTGAAGAAGATGAGGTTCTAAGAAAAATAATATCTTTAGGGCCATATGTTAGAGTAAAGTCACCTGATAGCGTAAGAGAGATTATTATTGATAAGATTAAAAGAGCACTTAGGCTTGAAGGAACTAAAGAAATTGAAAATATAGAAAATATAGATAAGGCAAATTAATTATATAGTTTAATTATAAATAAATGGAGAAATCCCTTTAGGATTTCTTGAAATGAAATATACACTCCTAATTAGAACTTATATAAATAAGTTATCATAATAATATATATAATAAAAAATAGAGTTAGAAGTTTAAATTAAACTTTCTAGCTTTTTTCTATTTTACAACATATGCTAAAATATGATAAAATAATACAGTTGTGTAAAAAACAATAAGGGGTAAATTTTAGGAATTAAATTTTAGGGGGAATTAAAATGAAGAAGAAATTTAAAATTTTTATTGCTGCATGCATGGCTTTAAGTTTGTTAGCTGGATGTGGAGCAAAGGCAAAAGCTAAACAACCGACTGATAGTAGAATTAACGGAAATTATTATACCTTCACTGGTGAAGAATTTAAAAATTATTTTAATGAGGCAGTAGGCTCTGGTTCTAAAATTAATAAATTCGAAGGAAAGAAACTAGAAATCAATAGTAAATATGCTGGAGCAAAAAGGACTGAAGAAGATGACAGATACTTATACATTGAACATGTAGATAAAAATATGATTACAGCAAAATCTCAAAAGGAAAATGGACCACTATTAGAAGTTTCCATTGATTTTGGTGGTGGAGAAGAAACTAAAAAAGGATCATTTTCTGAAATTAAGTATACTAAAGGTGAAATTAATGATTTGAAAAAATATGCATCTGCAATATTTGATGTATGTGAACCAAATGTTGAAACAAAACAATTTGAAGAATTTTTTGATAAATGCTTTGATGGTAGAGTCTTAACAACGACTCAAGAAAAAGAAATTGGAGATTTAAAGATAACTTTGGTATCAAGGGAAAAACTTGAAATGACATTTGTACCTAAAACACAAAAATTTAAGTAACATATTATAAAGGTTAATTTAAAAGATAACTAATCCTATGTTATTTACACAATAAATATAAGAATAATCTGTGTAAACTCAAAGAGGATGAATTGAATTCATCAACCTAAGTTTATATGGATTATTTTTTATTACAATAAATATATGTAAAATACCTAATTGGTACTAATGGATTATAATTCTAAAGATGCAAAGTTTTTGTCTTTAAGAAAATCATAGAAATAATATAATAAGTATTGTAGTCAAGAGGATAAGTCAACATGGCAGTGCATATCTGAGTTACTTCGTATAGCAAAGTATAATAATGTTTAAAAGTGATAATTAGGATTTGAAATTAAACACAAAAATCAAATGAAAAATACATAATAAATACTTTAGTAATCATAAATTAATTTCTAAAGTAAATTCAATTCAGAAGGAAGGTTGAAGATAATGTGATAGTTTAATATAGTGCCGAAAACTACTCAGATAAATTTACTCCATTATATAGGTTAGTTTTAAGAGAAGTGCAGAAAAGTGTTACTTTGTAGTAAAGCTAAAATAGAAGTATTAAACACTTTTTGATTTTCTCTCTGTTATATAAATACCACAAAGCAGTATAGTTTGCAAAACTTAATAAACTAAACAAATTAACGTGATGATAAGAGTATTTAGGCATATTACAATAAATAGATTGATTAATAAATTGTTGATAATATGGCCTATATGGTGCAACTCCATAAGTCATCAAAAAAATCAAACTTCATTATTGGAAGGAGTAAATTATAATGTCAAAGTTTAATGCTGCTAAGTGTAAAACATTAAATAAAGCAGGCCATGTAGCTTTTAAAATGGAATTAAAGGAAAAGCTAATAACTGAAGTTTTAACAAGTTTCTTTAACGAAGGAAAGTTTTATGGAGATAATTCTTTAGAGATAGTTAAAGACTTAAGACAGATTATTAAGATAGATCCAAAGTTTATAGCTAACTTAGCTATATATGCTAGAAAAGAAATTCATTTAAGAAGTATCTCTCATGTTATAGCAGGGGAGCTCGCTCATGATGTGCAGGGAAAGAAGTATGTTAGAAGAGTTTCAAATGAAATAGTTGAAAGAGTAGATGATATGGCAGAAATTTTAAGTTACTATTTAAATGTATATGGTAAGCCAATTCCAAACTCTTTAAAAAAGGGACTTTCTGATTGTTTCTTAAGATTTGATGAGTTTTCATTTGCAAAATATAATAGAGAGAAACAAATTAGACTCAAAGATATAGTCAATTTAGTGCATCCAAAGCCAAATAATCTTGAGCAAAGCAGTATGTTTAAAAGACTACTTGAAGATAAATTAACAACCCCATTTACATGGGAAACAGTGCTTTCAAGTGAAGGTAACAACAAGGAGACCTGGGGAAAGCTAATTGGAAGTAATAAACTTGGTTATATGGCTATTCTCCGTAATTTGAGAAATATTATTAAAGCTGAGCCAGATAATATAAATATGGTATATGAAGTTTTAGAAAATGAAAATAGAGTTAAAAAGAGTAAGCAATTACCTTTTAGATATTATTCAGCTTATAAGGTGTTATCAAATGAAGGATTAGGAACCTCAAAGATCTATGATGTATTGGAAAATGCAATTAGGTATTCAACAAGAAATATTGATAAGTTAAAAGGGAAAACCTTTATATCGACCGATGTGTCGGGTTCTATGAGTTATAACGTAAGTAAAAAAAGTGATATGACGTGTGGTGAAATAGGAACTTTACTAATGGCTATTGCAAATAGTATTTGTGAAGAAGCTATAACAAGCACTTTTGATACAAAATTTAAAATAACACCACTTGCAGCTGGAAATGGAATAATATCTAATGCTAAAGCAATAAAACAAACTTGGGGAGGTACTGATATTTCATTACCAATACGATATTTGTTAGATAATAGAGTATATGTAGATAGAATAATAATTTTATCGGATAATGAAATAAATAGAGGCTATGATCAGTTATGTCAAGATTTAATTGATGAGTATAGAGCTAAAGTTAATTCAAATGTGTGGGTTCATGCAATTGATCTTGTAGGATATGGGACTCAACAGTTTAAAGGAGAAAAGGTCAATGTAATTGCTGGCTGGAATGAAAAGATATTAGAATTTATACCAAATGTAGAAAATGGCCTAAGCAATTTAAAAGATACAATAGAGGATTATTATTTTAAGAAAGAGTTGCAATCAGTAATATAGATGTTAGCTAGTTTTATAGAAAAAGCACTTGAATATCATTACATGTTTATAAAAAATAGTTAATATATAAGTATATATTTTAGAAATTTTATTTGTTATTCAAAATAGGAAATTTGGAGATGAGATTGATGATTATAAATTTGTTTAGAAATAAAGATGATAAAAAATCCATATATGATATTTTAAAGAATTGTACTTATGATGGTATTTTAGATTACAGTTCAGCAGATGAGATCTTAAACCCAAAAGATGGTGAGAATATAAAAATATCAGCAGGTTTTTTAGATCAATTTGGTATTGATGAAAAAATGAGATTGACACAAGTGCAGAGGATATTGGAATTATTAAACCAAATTAGCAATAATAAATTAAAAAAAGCTTCTGTAGTTGAAAAGAAATTACTTGAAATTAATTTTAAAAACTTAAATATAATAGATGAATTAATTTCTAAGTTAGATAATCGAACTTATTCGGATAAAACATATGAAATATTTAAAGAAATATTGTTTACTACAGGCAATAGTGAAATATTTAAGTTTGCTATTGATATGACAGGATTACATAATAAATGTGTTGAGTTAATAGAGGATTATCTTATTATTGGACAAGCGGAGGAATATGCCAGATATATTTCTTATGTATTATGTGGATGGAGAGATAATAAAGCGGCAAAAGAAGGAGTTTTTTATTTACTTAAAATAAATAGGGATTGGGGAGCTATTAACATAGCTAAAATGTTAGTCTTACAAGAAGATATAATGCAGGATATAAGTAACCAAAGGGAAATATTAATTGGTGCTCTCAAAAATAATTGTATTCGTATGGAAATTGCTTATTATTTGGGAAGTACATTAAATATAGAAAGATTATTTGAGAATGCACAGGAAGATAAAGAATTAATGAAATATTTAATTGAGTTGTTTTATTCATTGTTCTTTGAAACACAGCCTAATGGAGGGCTGCTAAATCTAGAAAAGGATATTGAGTACTTAAATCTATATATAGATAACATGGAAAAAGCAGAGTTTAAAACATTGAAGCTTTTAGGTTTGAAGAATATAAAAGAATTTCTTGAAGATGAGAAAAATGAGGCTTTTATAAAAAAAGAGACTATAGAAAGTGTTTATAATAATCTCAAAGTAAGGGTTGCAGAACTATGGACATTAACATATTCCATAGAACTTTTAAGAAAAGCAATTTATGAAAAAGAAAATATATGGACATGGATACAATATACTAAAGCTAATAATATTGTAGAAGTTATACCTGATTTTGAAAAAGTTTATTTAGAATCTGATGAATTAAATGAAACTCTAGAGACTTTATTAATAAAGTTTGGTAGTAATGAAATAAAAGAGAAAATATATTTAGAATTTAAGGCTTTATATAATATAGGAGAAAGAAAAAAACATAATTATTCACATAATAATATTATAGGGAAACAGTATAAAGAAGAAAGAAAAATAATTAGCAAAATAGCAGTGCTTGGAGAAGTGAATAATAATGAAGTTTTAAATTTTATTGAGATGCTTTTAGAGGATTATAACCCACAAGTAAGAGCTAAGGCAATAGAAGTGTTGGAAATAGTTGAAGAAGAGAAGATAAAGGAAAAAACATACTTAGTGGAAAAAATAATTAAAAGACTAGTAGATAAGCCAGAATATATTAGCAAAGCTGCAATGATTTTATGCAAAAATAAGAATATTGAAGTACAAACATATTAATAGAATTTTACAATTAAATATGAAAAAGAGAAGTAAATATATAAATTGAAAGGAAGTGAAGATTTAGTGAGTGGTATATTTGTTGTGCTGCATATCACTAAATATAATACATGTTAGAAGTTAAAGGAAAATATAATACAGCAAAAGTATTTACAGATAATATAGAAAATGAAGCAATTGAACAATTAGAAGAATTATGTGATCAGTCATTTGTAGAGGGTTGTAAGGTAAGAATAATGCCAGATACTCATAAGGGGGCAAGCTGTGTAATTGGATTTACAGCTGATTTAGGTGATAAGGTAATTCCTAATATTGTAGGAGTTGATATTGGATGTGGGATGTTAACTATTAATTTAGGGAAAATAGATGTTGATTTAGAAAAGTTGGATGATATTATTCATAAATATGTTCCATCAGGAATGAAGGTTCACCAAGGAAGAGTTGTTAGATTTCCAGAATTACAAAATTTAAAATGCTATAGAAGTTTGAAAAATACTAAAAGAATTGAAAAAAGTATTGGCACTTTAGGTGGTGGAAATCATTTTATTGAAATAAATGAAAGTGCTGATGGAACTAAGTATCTTGTAATACATTCAGGTAGCAGAAATTTAGGCTTGCAAGTGGCTAATATCTATCAAAACTTGGCTATAGATTTATGCAGTGGTAAAGGTGATTATTATATTAAAAGAGAAAAAATAATTAGTGAGTATAAAGCTGATGGGCGTAGAAAAGAAATTCAAAGAGCTTTAAAAGCTTTAGAAGCATTATATGATGATTTAATGCCAAGTTATCCAAAAGGCTTATGTTTTTTAGATGGAGATTACAGGAAAGAATACTTACATGATATGAATATCTGTCAAGAATATGCTGTTTTAAATAGAAACACTATGGCAGATATAATTTTAAAGAAACTTTTTGGAAAAGGCTTTGAAGAATATGAGTCATTTTCTACTACTCATAATTACATAAATTTCAAGGACAATATTATTAGAAAAGGAAGTATTTCAGCTTATGAAGGGGAAAAAGTATTAATTCCACTTAATATGAGAGATGGAAGTATAATTGCCATAGGAAAAGGAAATCCAGATTGGAATTATTCAGCACCCCATGGGGCAGGACGTATTATGAGTAGGACTAAAGCTAAAGAAAAAGTGGATTTAGAGGAATTTAAGGCTTCAATGGAAGGGATTTATACGACTTCAGTTACAGAAGCAACTCTTGATGAAGCTCCGATGGTGTATAAACCTAAAGAAGAAATCCTTCAAAATATTTCTGAAACTGTTGAGATTATTGAAATAATTAAACCAATTTATAATTTTAAGGCTCAAGGGTAATAAAATTACAATTATTTATATTGTATAGATTTTGAGTTTTGAACATCAAATTTAATCTGAGATTATATAGAAAGTTACAAAAATAAATTATTAGGAGGTGAGAAAATATGATTTGGATAGATGACGCCTTGTAGTGGAGGTGATATTAATGTCAAGAAGCTACAAAAAGACACCCATTTGTAAGGATGGATATGGTAGTAAAAATTTAAAGTGGTGCAAAAGGTCTGCAAATAAGAAAGTGCGCAGATATAGTGATATTCGTAGTGGAAAGTCATATAGAAAAGTATATGAAACTTGGACGTTTCGCGATTATGTTTCTAGAAAAACTTTGAAGGAACATATAATTGAATTACAAAGAGAAATAGAGATATGTCTTAAATTACGTGGTAGTATAAATAATTTAAGTAATTATTATAAAAAAGAATATAATAATGGTTATTTTAGAATGTGGAAAAAATTTTATTATTGGAAATAATTAATAGGAGCATAGTTTGCTCCTAAAAATAATAATTTAGATGTATTAGGAAGGTTCTAAATGAAAATTGATATTTTTAAAAATGTTGAAAAAAAGTTCGCACCTTTTGATGGAAATATTTTAAGACTGAATATGAATGGTGAAAAGGTTCCTATTAGTGTTATAAGAGAAATAGTAGAGAAGATATTCCTATATTTAGGAAGAAATAATTTGTGTGGCAAAATTTATAGATATGATGACTGGTTGCAGCATGATGGACTATTATTTTACAAAAAGAGGTTTACATATAAAAAAATAAAGCGTATTTTAAATGATAATAAATCATTTTACAATAGTAGGAATGAAGATTATCTAGTAAGAAGAGGGTATTATGATTCGAGAAGTCGGTGGTATGTGAGAGTATATGTTTTGGATAGGATTTATTTAAAAAAAGGAGAAGAACTTTGGGGTGACTTTGATATATCAATATCAGATTATCATATTCATAAACTCAAAGAAATAATAGAAAATAAGTATTCAGTTAAATTAGGTATAGAAGAAGCATATACATATTTTCAAAGGATAAATGTTGCAAATAATCAATTGAATAGTTCTACAGATAGCCAATGTATTATATTTCAAAGTTAGAAAGGCTTTGCTGATTTTAATAATTATGCAAAATGCATTAAAAATGAAAGAGAAAGGGATTCTGAGACTTTAAATGAATTTTTTTATAAGACTCTTAGAGTTTGTAGAGGTGACATAAAATGAAAAATGAAATTTTAAATAAAGAAGAATATAAATTCCTAAATTCAAGTGTAAATTTGGGAGATAACTTAATTTATTTAACCCTTTCAGGATCAATAGGATATGGAACTAATATAGATAGTAGCGATATAGACTTAAGAGGAATTACAATTGAAAAAAAGAAAATATGTTTGGATTTCAAAGCTTTGAACAATTTGAAGATAAAGAAACAGATACGGTTATATATGGACTTAAGAAATTTGTTTCATTAGCCTTAAAAGGTAATCCTAATATTCTTGAGTTATTAGGTACACGGGATGAGCATATTATCTATATGAATAAATATGGTGAAGTATTACGTAAAAATAGAAATATGTTTTTATCAAAAAGAGTAATACATACTTTTGGAAACTACGCCACGGCACAATTAAGAAGGCTTCAAAATGCATTAGCAAGGGATGAGTATCCTCAAGAAGAAAAAGAAAAACATATTCTTAATACAATAAATAATCAAATGGAGCATTTTTCAACTAATTATACAGAGTTTCCAGAAGGAAGCATAAAATTATATATTGATAAATCTAATAAGCAAGAAATGGAAACAGAGATGTTAATGGATATTAAAATGGATAAATATCCATTAAGAGATTTTGTTAGCATATACTCAGAAATGAGTAATATAGTTCATGATTATGATAAGCTTAATCATAGGAATAGAAAAAAAGATGAGGGTAAGCTCTTAAAACATGCTATGCATTTAATAAGACTTCTGGTTATGGGAACTGAAATATTAAAAACTCATGAAATTAATACTTATAGACAGAAAGAACATGATTTATTATTGGATATTAGAAAAGGTAAATATAGTTATGATGAATTGTTTAAATTGGTAGAACTTTATGAGTTTGATTTTAAAGAAGCATCAGTGAAAACAACTTTACCTAATGAGTCTGATGAAGGACAAGTTGAGGAATTCTTGATTTCTTTATATGAGGAATATTATAATTTGAAATATTGAGAATAGAAGGGGATGTAGTTAGATTTGTGTGAAAAATCTACTACATTCTTTTTTGTATTGTTTGATGGAGTTTTCTCTTTATCCCAATATATTGGATTAATTTTATTATTTTAAGTAATAAAATGTCAAAAAAGCAAATTTAAGAAGATAATATGCTGATAATTTGAATAACTGGGAAAGTATGCTATAATAGTAATGCCGTAAATTTTAATGAATTTACGGTGTTTTATTATAATAAACGAAAAATGAAAATGGGGATGAGAATAATATGGCAGAAGAAATAAAAGTAAATCCAGAGGCATTTGAAAAAGCTATAGCGACATTAACACAGTGTAAAACTGAATTATGTCAAGCCTTGGAATATCACAAAAACCTTAACAATGAAATGAAGGAAAATTGGATAGGGATTAGTGGTGATGCCTTTATTCTTACTGAAAGAATTGTTGAAGAACAGTTTAAAGAGAGAATAACTGATTTGGAAAATGAAATAGAAGATTTAAATAATACTATGTTTACAATGTTTGAAGAGGATAAATTAATTGGACAGCTTATAGGTGGATCAATATTTGGGGCAGTGGGGTCTGAAGCAGCAGCTTTAATAAATAGCTCTGAAGATGTTAATAAAATGATTAATTCAACTCAAGCAGTAATAAATGATTCTTCAAATTAACAATAATAAATAGCTAAGGGAAATAAGTAATATGAAAATATGGACAGTTATAAGGATTAATAATGTCTTGAGGAAAGGAACGAAATAAATGGGATGTAGATGCTCAGATATACGAAAATGCTCTAATGATATATCACAAATAGAGAAAATAGAGTGTATTTTAAGGTTTACAGATAACATAAATGAGAGGGTATCATCTGAATTAGTTAATTTGGCTTCAAATGGGCTATCAACATTTTATTGTGCTAATGAAGATGAATTGATGACAAAGGAAAAAAAGTTAAATAATACTGTAACAGATGAACTTGATGAGTTAAAAGTTAAATGTAGTGATAAAATAACAGAATTACAAGAGGAATTATCTTCTATGAGAAGAGAAGATATAAGATATCATTCGGAAGAGAGAGAGAAACACCACCATCATCATGATGATTAATAAATAGTAATAGAGAGAATAAACATAAAATTTGATTTTTCAAAATGCATTCTGGTTTAAATCAAAATAGGGAAAACACATGGGAGTAAGTTATGAATTTTAAAGTAGATTTAGGGAAATTAACGGGTACAATTAGTGGACACGATCATGTAATGAGTATATTGGCTGAGCAAAAAGCCATAGTTAAGGGTGCACTAAATGAATTATATCAAGGAGGATGGTCAGGAGCAGCTAGAGATAAATTTGAAGCAGCGCATAAAACAAGAGAAGAAAAGTATACATTGCTTGAAACAGAAGTGAAATTTATGAAGGAAGTTTTAACTTATGTTGAAAAAGTAACAGCAGTAAGTTTGAAAAAAGACTGTGAAAATTTTGTTAATTATATAGATAGATGCGGAATTGGTAATGGTGTCACAGGACCAGATACAGGACTAATATCTTTTTATGGTGACACTGCTCAGATAAACAGAAATATATCTAATTGTGTGGATGAAGATTATAAAGATATTCTTAAAAATATGAATACTATAACTGATATTATAAGTAACTTGGAATTTACAGCCTTTGATATAGGTGGGGATATATCAGATATAGAAAAATCAATAAGTGATCAAACTACAAGTCTTACAGGGTTTGAAGAAGCCTTTAATAAATATTATAATGGAGTGAACGAACTTGAAAATAAAGTTTGTGGTGAGTTTTCTAAATTATCTGGAATAACTGATTATAAAACCTTCGAGAAAAGTTCAGTTATTACTGCAAATGGTGAAATAGATAAAAATAATTTAGAAAAAATGCTCAAAGAAAATTCTGGAGAATTATCAGATGAAACTAAACAGACCTTTATATATTTATGCAGAGTTTTAGGTAAAGATAAATTTAATGATCTAATAAAAGAAATAGACGCAGATGAAAAAGAAAAGCAGAAGCAGGCAAATATAAATAAGGATATTTTAAATTTATTAAAGGATAATATTAAAGATGGGCTTAGATTAGATATACTAGGACAAGCAGAGGATTCTATCAAAAATTTAAAAAGTTTATATGGAGATATAGGCGCAGATGAGTATTTAAAAAGTAAGCTCGGTGAAGAAAATTATAATAACCTAGTATCAGGGATTAATTCAGCAGAAGACTTTATTGATGATCCACTTAAAGATATGAATAAACTAAATGATTATTTAGAAAATAGTGAAACTGGGCAATATTTAAAAGAGAATAATAAGCTGCTATATGATAAGCTGAAAATGAAACTTGTAAGACAAGAGGCATTAACAGTTGATGTAATTAATATGGGAAAAGGAATTTTAAGCCTTCATGATTTGCTTAAATATAATAACGATGTAAATTCAGACTTCATGGAAATTCAAGTAGAAAAAGCTTTAGGTATTAATGGAATGGATGACGAGGATACTTATAAGAAAGCACTAGAAGCAAATCAAAAAGATATGGAAAATGCCATGAAATTGTCTTGGGATACAGCAAAGGGAATAGTTCCAGGAATAATAAATGATGTAAAAAATACTCTTGATCCAAAGAATGCGTGGGACTTTTTCACAAATCCAGATATGAAATTGGAAGATGCACAAAAGTGGAGTCAAAGTGCAATAAACACTGCAATGACAGTAGATGGAGTTAGGGCTGGTTTTGGATTTGTAAAAGGAAAAATTTCTGGAATTTCTAAGGTGGGTTCAGAAGTAGGATTAGAGACAAGTTTAGAAGAAGGAGCCAATGCATCAAAAGCAGGTAAAATAAAAGCGGAAATAGATACTAATCTAGAAAATATTAAAAATGAAGAAATAAGCAGTGCTGATTTAGAATTAAAGGATATTAATAAGGAAATTGAAGTAGATAATATAAAAAATATAGATAAATCAGAAATTGATATAAATAATAAAGAAATAGAAGTAGAAGTAGAAGGCCCGGTAAAAGACGAGGTTGAAACTACAAAGCTTGGGAATAATGTTGAAGTTGGAACACCAGTAATAGGGAATGTTGTAGATACTGCAAGGGAAACTGAGGTGCCTAAGGTTGACAAAGAGGTTTCGAAAGATATAGAATCAGAGAATGTGAAAGATGGGATTGATGGTGATAGAAAAAGTACTGAGAAGTTAGGTGAAACTATTGATAAAGATATATGTATTTCTTTAAGAACAAAATTAGATGATATTAGTAGTAAAGTTGTTGGAAAGATTGATTTAGAAGGTAAAGTTCAACAATCAGATATAGAAAAATATGTTAGCGATATGAAAAATGCATATGATAATTCATCAAAAGTGGAGAAAGGAGATATTCTTGTACCAGAAAGTGCAGAATATTTAAAAAATCCGCCAATTGCTCTTGATGCAGATGGTGTACCATATAGCGATCCGAATTATAAATGGCCATTTAACAATGGTTTTAAAGGAAAGCCAATGGAAATAGTACCTAGTGTAGGAGATGAGTTTGATAGAGTAGGAAACGAAAATGGAAGATTTGTTTCACCTATAAAAGATGGCGTTTTAATTCCAAAAGAAAAAAGGGCCTTACCGTATCATTTTACTGAAGAGAATATTGCAAATGAGCCTTCATATAATAGATATAAAGTGAAGCGTAATTTTAATGAATTAAAAGATGCTATAAATGAATATAATAATCCAAAGTTGAGTGTAGAAGAAAATGAAGCTATGAGAGAAGAATTTATGAATGAATTTCAAAGGAATACAAGAGTTTCAGACACCTATACTCATGAGCCAGGGAAAACATATTCGGGTGATATTGCAGATGCATTTAAAGATAATGATGGTGGTGGAATACAATGGGAATTACCAATGAGTGTTGATAGTTTGAAACAATTAGGAATGATTGATTATAAATAGAGGTGAGAAAATGAATAAAGAAGAATTTTTAATTAAAATTAAACAAGAAAATTTGGGGAGATACTGTATTGGTAATTTTGATAATATATGCGAAGCACCAAATACGAGAGGATGTGCATTAGTGGATGGTGAATGGTTAATATATGAAACGGATGAAAGAGGGGAAGCAAATGTAATCTGCAAATGCGATAATGAAGAAGAAGCATTTGAAAAATTATATAATGAAATGGTTAGAAAGAAAAAAATAGATGAGATTCGTAAAAAGTTAATATAATATAAGATCAGTCACTAGATGTATAAATCTAATGACTGTTTTTTAGGTTCATGATTATCTGTAATGGGAATAGTAAATGATGCTTGGGATAAAGTTAATCTAGATATGAAATTGGAAGATGCACAAAAGTGGAGTCAAAACGCAATAAACACAGCAATGACAGTAGATGGAGTTAGGGCTGGTTTTGGATCTGTAAAAGGAAAAATTTCTGGAATTACTAAGGTGGGTTCAGAAGTAGGAGTAGAGACAAGTTTAGAAGAAGGAGCCAATGCATCAAAAACAGGTAAAATAAAAGCAGAAATAGAGGAAAAATTAGATACAAATCTAGAAAATATTAAAAATGAAGAAATAAGCAGTGCTGATTTAGAATTAAAGGATGTTAATAAGGAAATTGAAGTAGATAATATAAAAAATATAGATAAATTAGAAATTGATATAAATAATAAAGAAATAGAAGTTGAAACACCAGTAAAAGATGAGGTTGGAACTTCAAAGCTTGGGAATAATGTTGAAGTAGAAACACCGGTAATAGGGAAGGTTGTAGATACTGCAAGGGAAACTGAGGTAGCTAAAGTTGACAAAGAGGTTGCGAAAGATATAGAATCAGAGAATGTTAAAGATGGTAGTGAGGGTGCAGGTAAATCTAGTCCATCCGAAATAGCTCAAAGTTGGCAAGGAGATTTTCCATATGTGGGGGTAGATAATTACAGAAATATTACTCTAAAAAAAGGAAAAATAATATATGTGGGTGACCCATATCCAACAGGGTATGCTACAACTAAAAGTGCAGTTGACAGAATAAATGGTGATTCAAGAAAATTATTTGAAGGATTACAGGTAAAACCATATTGGGAAGATGGAATGGATGCTGCTGAATATAGAAGTAAAATGATGGCTTATGAAATAACAGAAGATACAGATGTAGCTTTTGGAATAACTAAAGCCAATCCACAATTTGGAGATGGTGGTTTACCTCAAATGTTTATACCTGATTTTAACGAATTAGTGAAGAGTGGGAAAATAAAGAGGATTGAATCAAAGACAATAGATTTGAATAATTATAAGATGTCTTTAGACGATTATAATAAAATGTTGGATGTATTAGAAGGATTAAAGTAATAATAGGAGGAGAATAATGGGATTAGATGAAGGAAAAATAATTATTAATAATAAAGAGATATACTATGGAATGAATAGTGGAAGTTTTACAAAGCTATTTTCATCGGAAATAAATAGTTATTCTAATGGTGATATTGAAAGATATAATTTTAAAAATCCACAAACAATAGACGGATTATTATTATGGATTAGAATTGTATTTAAAAAGAATATTATATCATCTATTGAATTGAAAAATGCTGACCCTAAATTAAAAAATTCTTATGATAATTGGTCAGATGACAAAGTAGAATTAAAAAGAAAAAGTCATGATGAATGGTTAATAAATCAATTAGGTCAGCCACATGAAAGAAAGCTATCAGGTATAAAATATAATTATACTTGGGGTGAAGCATTATCATATTATGACACAAAAGGTGGGGATATTGGAATAGCAATAAATTATTATAAACAGAATGCATAAAATGTCTAGAAGTGAATGCATAATAATATATATTTAGTAGAATATGTTAAGTTGTTTTTGTAATGAGGGGGATAATATGGCAGGAGTTTTTATAACAGCAGACACACATTTTGGTGATAAAAATATCATAAAATATGAAAAAAGACCATTTTTAAGCATTGAAGATATGGATAAGCAAATGATTGATTCATGGAATAGAGTAGTGAATGAAGATGATATGGTATTTCATCTTGGTGATGTGGGCTTATATCCATTATTGAAAATGAAGGATATCATTAAGATGTTGAAGGGAAAAAAGATATTGATTATGGGCAATCATGATAATTATCTAACATTAAGTGAGTGGATGGAATGTGGCTTTGATGAAGTATATAGATTTCCAATTATCTATAACGAGTTTATAGTGATGCAACATCAGCCCCCACAGTATATTAACTCTGCAACTCCATTTTTTTATCTGTATGGACATGTTCATGGAACTGAGATGTATCCAACTGTCATGAAACAATCAGCATGTGTTAGTGTAGAACGATGGAATTATGCTCCAGTTAAATTCGAGTATTTAAAAAAATGTGTAGATGAACTATCTAAGTAGAATCATCAAGATCCCAAAAGCCCTTATTTAATGTAACAGTATTAAAAAATATAAAATAAAATGAATAGTATTATATTTAATATTCTTTGAGAAAATTATTAATAATTCAAAGGCGAAAAATTAACTCAGTATAAGAGAATATAAAAATGAAAAAAAGTATTAATTAGCGATGCTTCAATAGATGATAACAATTCGTCTATTGGAGTTTTTCTTTTGTTAATTTGCATTTATATTGAGAAAAATAGTGAAAAATTGAGCATTTTAAAACATAGGTTTGTTAGGTGAATTTGGTATCTGGCAATATGTGTTATAATTATGTATGAGAAAGTAATGTTATTAGGGAAAGAGGGAAAATAATGAGAAAATTAAGAAGGGGAATAACAAGCACGTTGGTTGTAGCTTTAGTACTAGCGTTAAATCCAATAGGAGCTAATGCAGAATGGAAAAAAGATAATAATGGCTGGTGGTATGTAGAAGGAGATTCATGCGCCAGAGGCTGGAAAAACATTTCTGGGAAATGGTATTATTTTGACAGTAATGGATATATGGCCAAGAATAAAAATGTGGATGGATGGTATTTAGATGATAATGGAGTAGGGATAGAATGTGTAAGCAGTGACGGATTTCAGGTTGATAAAGCAACTGGTACCATTGTGAAATTTAGCAGAGATATTCCTTGGGGACCAGGAAGAACAACGGGTATTCCATTAGTTATACCAGAAAAGATTGGTGATATTAAAATAAAAAGTATAGGGGATAAAGCATTCTTTAATTGCGAATATTTAACAAGTGTAAAAATACCAAATGGTGTAACAAGTATTGGAAAAAGTGCATTTGAAAGATGTGTTAGTATTAAAAATATTACAATACCAAATGGGATAACAGATATAGGAGATTATGCGTTTGCTAGCTGTGATAATTTAATAAATGCTATTCTGCCAAATAGTGTAAAAAATATGGGGGGAGATGTATTTAGTGGATGCAATAATTTAACTAGTGTTTCGCTTCCAGAAGGGATAACAAGCATAAACTATTCTACATTTAATTATTGCACTAATTTAAAAAGCATAGAAATTCCTAATAGCGTGACGAGTATTAAACAGGCAGCATTCTCAGACTGTAAGAACTTGACAAGTATAGTGATACCAAATGGTGTGAAAAGCATAGACAATGCAGCATTTGATGGTTGTAGTAATTTAAAAAGTATAACAATCCCAGATAGTGTCGAAAACATTGAAGGTGCAGTATTTGATGGTTGTGATAATGCTTTGTTTTATGTTAAGAGTGAAAAAACAAAACAGCTTTTAGTTAAGAGTAGTGTACCTGTAAGTAAAATTATAGTAAGAAGAGAGCATGATATTGGTACGAGTGGATTTTGGATTTTCATACTTTTCTTCCGGTAATTGGAGGAATATGGCCACTTATATTGTTATGTACAGAAGGTCAAATAGGAGCAAATCAGTATGGAGAAGATCCTAAGAATTTATCTATATAATTATATAAATAATAGGGTTAGATTAAATTTTAAAGGTTAACTAAAGAGAGGGATAAATATGGTAGCTGTTATAATAACTTTTGCATTAATGCTAATAGTAATTAGTGTCATAGGTCTAGATATTACTAAAAAGTTAAATTTATTACATAAAGGGTTCATGTGTTTATATTTTATTTTTGCACCACACATTGTTTTGTTAGGGTATTTTTTTAGTGAACGCACACAATTTGGACAAGATAATTCCATATGCAAATGGATTATTTTAACGGAGATGATTATTTTCATTTTATATCTTTGGATGAAAGTAAACGTAGCGCCACATACAAAAAAGCAAATTGTAAACCTAAGATTAAGAGTGATGTTAGGTGGAAGGCGTATTGTTTTGTATGGCTTATATACAACATTTATTCAAGCCATAATATATTTAACTGGATTTACTAGAATACAAGGCTTTGGAATGCCTGAATATGTTTTGATTGCAGATAGTATTGTAGTTATAGTAGCAATTCTTATTTTGCTTGTAAATGGAATGCTAAGAATTTTATGTACTTCAAGAAGATTAAATATTGTGAAAAGGCTCATAGTAGGTTTTTGGAGTTTAATTCCTATTATTAATGTTTTTGTAATGTTATACGCTTGCCGTATTGCAGGAATGGAATATGATCATGAATGCTATAAAGTGATTAATTATGAAGCACGTGTTGATTCAGCAGTTTGTAAAACAAAATATCCTCTTGTATTGGTGCATGGTGTTGGCTTTAGAGATTTAAAATACATTAATTACTGGGGAAGGATACCTAAAGAATTAATTCGTAATGGAGCAACAGTTTATTATGGAAATCAAGAAGCCTGGGGTACAGTTGAGTACAATGCAAAAGATATTAAAAATAAAATTATGAATATAATAAAAGAAACAGGCAGTGAAAAGGTAAATATTATTGCACATTCTAAAGGTGGCTTGGATTCACGTTATATGATTAGCAAATTAGATATGGGTGACTATGTAGCATCTCTAACTATGATATCATCACCACATAGAGGTTGTAAGTTTGTTGATATTGCCTGCAAAATTCCTGATAAAATCTATAAGGCTATTGCAAGGTTTTTTGATAAGCACTACAAACTTTTAGGTGATAAGAATCCAGATTTTTACACTGCAAGCAGGCAATTCTCAACCTATCATAGCAAAAAATTCAATGAAGAGGTTAAAGATGTGGAGCAAGTTTATTATCAAAGTTATACATCAGTAGTAAAGAATATCTTCAGTGATTATGTTATAGCTATACCTTATATTTTTGTAAAGCTTACAGAAGGTGAAAATGATGGCTTAGTGGCAATTGATTCTGCAAAATGGGGTGAATTCAAAGGAGTTTTGAGAAACAAAGGAAGACGTGGAATTTCTCATGGAGATATTATAGACCTAAGAAGAGATGATTATAAAGGCTTTGATGTAATTGAAAAATATGTGGAAATAGTATCGGAACTCAAAAATAAGGGATATTAGGAATATATTCATAATAAAAAATATTTTATCACGAAATAGTTGTGATAAAATATTTTTTTATTCTTTAGGATTTTATAATGCATTAAAATCTGTGGATAATATATGAAAAAGACTATTTAACTGAGTGTGTATAAGAAAAAGAATAAAAAACAAATCATATTCGCCTGCCAGATTTTTCTCACATGCGTTCGAAAAGGCAGATGCGTAAAAAAAATCTCCGGCTTCACAGTCGCCTACGATTTTTTTATGCCTAATTATACCAACTTCTTGTTATTACGTCTATATTCTTTAGGAGTAGTATGCATCTTATTCTTAAATGTTATAGTAAAATAATTGGCACTTTCAAATCCAGTTTCAAAGGCAATATCTATAATTGGAAGCTCTGATTGTATAAGTAAATCAACTGCTTTAGAGATTCTATAATTAATTAAATATTCAATAGGAGTATTATTAAAATGTTTCTTGAAAATTCTACAAAACTGTTCTTTGCTTAGAGAGATACTTAATGCCCAATCTGATAAGGAAAAGGGACTTTGATAATTATCTTCTAGAAAAGCAAGAATTTTTTTTATTCGAAACGTTGTTAAAAGATCTTCCTTTTTCAATTCATTGTTTTCAATTGAATGAAATTGAATTATGTTATAAAACATCTGTAGAATATAGGCTTTAATAAGAAGTTCAAAGCCAAAAGCTTTTGAATAATAGGTTTCTATTATAGCTGTTATGTAGTGAAAGGTTTTATCGTATTCCCCAGAACTCTTATTAATATAGAGAAATTTCTTGTTTGATTTTATAAAATAAGGATCTAAGTAATTTTGCTGAATAGTATCATTAATAATGCTGGAAATTAAGTTTGGATGAAAGACTATTGCATAAAATTTACAGGGGGAGTTATTGCAACGTGAGGCTCCATGAATTAAGTTTGGTGGAATTATAATAATATCGCCTTTATTCACAATAAATGATTGCAAATCAATTTGCAGCAGCATGCTTCCTTCAATTATATATAAAATTTCTAATTCTTCATGCCAATGAGAATATAACATTATGTCGAGTGCGATTTTATGTTCTGTTAAATGCACTGCAAGACTAAATAAAAAATCTCCATGTGAAATGTTTTCTTTTAAGTCATTAGGAGCTTTTAAATCCTTATTACCTACCATTTATTTTCACCCCATTTATTAATAGTATGACATTATATTTATAGTTTATTGCAAATATAATTATAACATGAGAATTTATAAGACACTATAATTATATATAAGAAGAATATATTTCAGGTGGGAGGTTAATTAGAAATGGATTTTTACTCTATAGAAGATGGAAAGTTGATTTTTGAAAACAATGGAGAAACCTTACAAATTGAAGCTTGGGGAGAAAACAGTCTGCGTGTCAGATCGCGAATGATGGGTGAAATAATAGATACGGATTATTCCTTGTTACCTTGTAGCAGTAATACTAAAGCTAAAATAGAAATTAACAAAGAAACACAAACTGCTATCATAAAAAATGGTAAAATAACTGCAAGCATCATTAATCAATCAAGATGGGAAACTTCAGGTAGGATTTCCTTTTACAATGAAAAAGGTGAATTGTTATTAAGAGAAATTAGCAGTGGTGGAGCTTTAAAGCTTCAAGCAAGAGCTTTTAAGCCTATCATTGGAGGAGATTATAAGTTAACAGCTTCCTTTGAAGGAGATGCCAAGGAAAAAATATATGGAATGGGCCAATATCAACAAGAAATTTTTGATTTGAAAGGTTCAACCTTAGAATTAGCTCACCGTAACTCTCAAGCTAGTGTACCATTTCTATTTTCAAGTAAAGGATATGGCTTCCTATGGCATAATCCAGCTATTGGAAGAGTAAATTTTGCTAAAAACAGAACAGAATGGTTTGCAGAAAGTACTAAGCAATTAGATTATTGGATTACAGCAGGAGATTCTCCAGCTGAAATAGAAAAGGCTTATGGAAAAGCTGTAGGTACAGTTCCAATGATGCCAGAATATGGTCTAGGTTTTTGGCAATGCAAATTAAGGTATTATAATCAGGAGCAGCTATTAAATATAGCAAGAGAATATAAGAAAAGAAAGCTGCCAATAGATGTGATTGTAATTGATTTTTTCCATTGGCCTAAACAAGGAGATTTTAGATTTGAGGAAGAATTTTTTCCAGATCCAAAAGCAATGGTAGAGGAATTAAAAGAATTAGGTATAGAATTAATGGTATCCGTATGGCCTCAAATTGATCGACAAAGTGAAAATTATGAGGAAATGCAGCAAAAAGGATACTTAATTAAAGCTGAAAAGGGAGCTAATGTCGCTATGATGAATTGGTTTCCAGCAAGTATTTTTTTTGATGCAACAAATCCAAAGGCAAGAAAGTATGTATGGTCAAAATGTAAAAAGAACTATTATGATTATGGAATTAAGATATTTTGGTTAGATGAAGCTGAGCCAGAATATGATGTATATGATTTTGATAACTATAGATATTCCTTAGGACCAAATGTTCAAATAGGTAATATTTATCCACAACACTATTCTAAAACCTTTTATGAAGGAATGCAGTCAGAAGGACAAGAGAATATTGTTAATTTAGTTCGTTGTGCATGGTCAGGAAGTCAAAGATATGGAGCATTAGTATGGTCAGGAGATGTTCATTCTTCTTATGAGGATTTCAGAAGGCAAATTGTTGCAGGCTTGCATATGGGGATTGCAGGAATTCCTTGGTGGACAACAGACATTGGTGGTTTTGTTGGAGGAAATCCCGAGGATCCTAAATTCAGAGAATTATTAATCAGATGGTTTCAATGGGGGGCCTTTTGCCCAGTAATGAGATTACATGGAGATCGTGCATCAAGCACTGAGGTAATTAAAAAAGACGGCAGCAAGGCATTGTCTACTGGTGGAAATAATGAGGTATGGAGCTTTGGAGATGAAGCATATGATATTTTAGTTAAATATATGAGCTTAAGAGAAACTTTAAGAGATTATACTAGAGAATTAATGAAAGAAGCCCATGAGAATGGGGCTCCAATTATGAGGCCACTTTTCTTTGAATTCCAAAACGATGAAAAGGTTTGGGATATTAAGGACGAGTATTTATATGGAGCTGATATATTAGTTGCGCCAATAATATATGAAGGAGCAACCTCTAGGAAGGTTTATCTCCCTAAAGGCTCTCATTGGACAGATGCACATACTGGAAAGCTTTATAATGGTGGTCAAACCATTGAAGTAGATGCACCAATAGATATTATTCCAGTTTTCTTACGAGATGGAAAGCAGGAATATCTTATTGGAAAAATTTAAGCTTATATAGTGCTGCACCATGTGAAGGAACGTTAGCAGTAACTATATTTTCAACTGGATCCAAATTCTCATGTTTCCATAAATCACGTAGAGAAACATGAGAATTAATTCCAATATCCTTTAAAGAAACTGTTATAGTTTTACTTATTTCTGATAAGTTAAATAGAGCAATATAACAGCTATCATCATTATTATCCTTACTAAACCATACAGCATGCGTATCATCACGTTCTATTTGAATAGCACCATGTGAATTTGCTATTAAATAAAGGACTTCATCATTTGTTAATAGCTCTAAGGTTTCTGAATCTAATTTTGTTAATTCAGCTCCAACCATTAAAGGAGAACGAAAAATACACCACAGAGTCATTAAGGTAATTTGTTCATTTATAGTAAAGCTAGTATAGCGTTCTAAACCAAAACCTTTACCTAACCATCCAACTGGAATCATGTCACAGTCAGGATAGCAGCCAGTTAATACATGATTTTGCCAAACTTCACAACGTTCAAACATATTTTTGAGTAAAATCCAATTATCCCAAAAGTCATCAGTAATACGCCACATATTTGCAAACTTTTCTAAGTGCCAAGCTTTTTCAATTACAGCAGGTCCAGGTGAAAGGCTTAAGACAATATTTCTTCCAGAACTTAATATAGCTTTATGAATCATTTCAATTTCTTTTTCGGCAGAATAAGGATTTTCCCTATACATATTAGTATTGCATATATCATCAACCTTTACAAAATCAACGCCCCACTGCGCATATAATTCAAAAATAGAATTATAATATTCTTGAGCACCAGGCTTTTGATAATCAACGCCATACATATCTGGATTCCATTTAGATATTGAATACGGATCTGCAATTTTATCTGCAGTTACATTGGTACCTTTAATTTTTAAAGGCATATGTGCAGCATATCTTGGAATTCCTCTCATAATGTGAATACCAAATTTTAAGCCTAAATTATGAATATAATCTGCAAGAGGCTTAAAGCCAGCACCATTTTTTGAAGATGGGAATCTGTTTTCAGCCGGGAGCTGCCTAGAATATTCATCTATATTAAAATGGCTGAAATTTATGTATTGACAATTTTTCCTGTCAGTACCTGCGTTAGAGTCAGACCATTGAATATCTACAATAATATATTCATATCCGTGTGGTTTTAAGTATTTTGCCATGTATTCAGCATTAGCTTTAACTTGAGCTTCATTAACTGTAGTATCATAATAGTCATAACTATTCCAACCCATTGGTGGAGTTTGTGCAAAGGTGTTTTTTAGTAACATAATTAAAATCCTCTCTTTAAATAAAATTTTGTTAAATAAAAAATCGTTATATACGTTGTGAACGTGAACGTGTATGTTAAAAATGTTAGTGTTATTTATAATTAAAGTGATTAATACTATTTTAGTTATATTGGTGGCAATAATAAAAATGGAACGCGTTCATTTATATAAGAATATGATATTCCCATATGTGAATGTGGTAAATATTTTACATTGATATTCTCTCCAACTCTAAAATTAGTAGCTGCTGGATTAAAAAAAGTAATACTAATATTTTCATTTTTATTAATATCATGTATGGTAAGTTCAGTATCTATTTGTCTAAGCTTTGCGCCTGTATGTACCGCATTGACTGTTAATAATGAACCACTAACCTCACTATATGATTTTGTCATCATTATATATGCATCTCTGCCTAAAGGTAATGCTAAGTTTATAAAAATCAAACCACATATTATAGTGATTCCAAGAAAAGCTATAATTCCTATGAGCTTTTGATTTCTATTAGGATTGAATATTATTAATCCACCTAAAATTAATGCTGCTATAAAAAAAGTTATAATAGATACATAATTACTAATTATAAAATAAAGCCAATACTTTGTTATGTTTCCAACGGAGTTAATAGCTAGAGCTAGTGCACATGTACCAACTAAAAAAGTAATTACAATAAAAATATATAATATAATTTTTGTTTTTGTTAATTTGCTTGTACTTTTTTTCATACTTGTTACTCCAAATCCAAAGTTTTGAATTAAATTATACCCCTATTATTATACCATTTAGAGTATATGCTTCCAATAAATTGTATAAGATTTATTGGAAAATTAAGATTAATTAAGATTTGACTTTATTGCGATTAAAAGAATGATAATATTGACAAGGATTAAATATTGTATTATATATAAAATATACAAAAAAATTACCAAATTATTAATAAATGTTTAAAAAGATTAATAATTCAATTATTGGGGGCTATAAAATGAAAGAAATTAATATGAAATACGGTCAAGGTGAGATGAAAGCTTTAATCGAAGAAAAAAATCTACTAGAAGTAATTGAAAGCAATGTATTAAGGCAAGATAGAACGGAAGCTGAAATTATTTCTGAAGCATTACTTAATCCAATTGATAGTAAAAGGCTTAAAGATATAGTACATGAAGATGAAAGAGTTTGTATAGTAATTTCTGATATTACAAGAAGCTGGCAAAAGCCACATGAGTTTCTATATAAAATTGTAGAAGAACTAAATTTAGGTGGAGTTAAAGATGAAAATATTATATTTCTATGTGCTCAAGGTACTCACAGAAAGCAAACAAAGGAAGAGCATGAAATACTTCTTGGGGAGGAATTGTCAAAAAGGTTTGAAGTATATGACCACGATTGTTTTGATGAAGAAAATCTTGTATATCTAGGTGATACAAGCTATGGAACGCCTGTAAAAGTAAATAAAATAGCTGTTGAGGCTGATCATGTAGTTATCACAGGAGCCATAGTTTATCATTTCCTTGTGGGTTGGTCAGGAGGAAAGAAATCAATACTTCCTGGCATATCCTCTTTTAAGACCATATCAGCAAATCACTCTCTTTCTTTGAATGAAGGTCTTGGAAGTGGGACAAGGGATCGTGTATGTTCAGGTAATATTATAGAAAATCCTGTACATGAAGATATGATGCAAGCAGCTGCTATGGTGAAGCCGTCCTTTATGTTTAATGTAGTAATGGGACCAGATGGAGATATAGCTGGTGCAGTTGCAGGAAATTATATAACCGCTCATGAAGCCGGAAGAAAATTAGTAGATAGTATTGATGGAGTTAATATAAAAAAGAAAGCGGATATTGTTATTGCTAGTGCAGGAGGATATCCAAAGGATATAAATCTTTATCAATCCATAAAAACCTTAATAAATGCAAAAGAAGCAGTAGTAGATGGTGGAACTATTATAGTACTTAGTGAGTGTAGCGAAGGCATTGGGGAAGTTAAAGATATTAAGGATATGATATTGAATTTTGATAATATGTTAGATAGAGAAAAAGACCTTAGAGAACATTATACCATTTCAAAATTTGTTGGATACTTTTTCTGTGAGACAGGGGAAAAGTATAAACTGATTTTGGTTTCGGAAATTGATCCTGTTTTGCTTAAAAATACAAAAGTTATTGTGACTAAAACCTTGGAAGAGGCACTTGAAACTGCTTATAAGGATAAAGCTGAAAATCTTACAATAAGTATTATGCCTCATGGAGCAACTACGCTTCCAAAACTAGTTTAAATTAATAGTAAAACCAGAAATTAAAATGTAACTAGGAAAATAGTAAGTATGTTTTCTTTGATGTATTTAAAAGGCTTCACTAAATTTAAAGTTTAGTGAAGCCTTTTTGAAAATTTATCTAATTTTGGGTAATTAATTATAATATAGTACAGAAACTTTATAAAATAAAATTGACGCAGAGGATATAAGAATGATATATTAAATATATTAGATATATTATTTATAGTTAGGTATAACTTTGGTTAATATCAGCTATGAATTTATATGTCTATATTTTAAATAATATTTTATTAATGATCAGGAGATATATTTATATGAATGATAATCAGCCACTGTATCAAAAATTATACAATTCTTTATATGATAAAATTGTGAGTGGCGAATATTCTGAGGGAGAAAAATTGCCCACAGAAAAAGAACTCGCAGCACAATTTAATGTTAGTAATATTACAAGCAAAAAAGCACTTGAGATGCTTGCTGATAATGGATTAATAACACGAGTGCCAGGAAAAGGTTCTTTTGTTATGAAATATACTGAAGATAAAGAAAATATACATAAGGGAGAAGCACATTCACCAATTATTGGTGTTGTTCTTTCTGATTTTTCTGAGAGTTATGGAACGAATTTATTATCTGGAATTGAACAAGAAGCAACTAAAAACAACTGCTTTATAGTTCCAAGACGTTCCTATGGTAATCAGGATTTAGAAAATGATGCAATTGATTCACTGGTGGACATGGGGGTAGACGGAATAATTGTAATGCCAGTTCATGGAGAACATTATAATCCTAAAATACTGAAGCTTATAATTGAAGGATATCCACTTGTTTTAATGGATTGCGATTTAAAGGGTATTCCAGCAGCATTTGTTGGAACTGAAAATGTAGAGGCTGCAAAAATGGCAGCAGATTATCTTTTAGAACAGGGGCATAGAAAAATTAGCTTTATGTCTACTAATCCTAAAGATACTACGACTATCGAGGAGAGAATACAAGGTTTTATAATTAGTCACGCAGAACATGGCGTTAAAGTTGATGAAACTCTATGGGAAACTAATTTAATGAGTACTTTACCAGGGATGGATAGCGATAATAATATCGAAGCAGATTGTGATAAAATCAAGAATTTAATTTTAGACAATCCAGATATAACTTGTGTATTTGTAACAGAATATAATTTAGCACTATTAGTAATGCGCGTCTTAAAATCGCTAAATAAAAAAGTGCCAGAAGATATATCTATACTTTGCTTTGATGGTCCATATAATAGCATGGGAGATTATTTTTTTACTCATATACGTCAAAAGGAAAAGGAAATTGGCAGTACAGCAATACAGTTTGTGCTTAAGCTTTTAAAAGGGGAAGTAATAGAGAAAACTTATCTTAAAGCTATACTCGTTATTGGTCAGTCAGTTAAAGAAATTCATGATTAATAGGAAAATAAATAATTATAGAAATAAAAAGGTGTTACTAATCTATTTATTAAATAGAGTTGTAGCACCTTTTTTAATACCTAGAAAGTAAAGAATTAAAGGATCTGAGGGGCTTATGAAATCAAAGGTTATCTTTTGTTTTATATATGGCTAAAGGGAATAAAACGGCTAAGGGATTAAGTTGGTCGAGAAGCAAGAGTAAGCTATTAGCTATGATTGAGTAAATATAACAAATAAAAAATACATTTAGTATATTTAATATACTAAATGTATTTAGATTGACATAAAATAGACAATGTTTATTTAAAAAGTATAATTAATATATTGACTTTGGCAAAATTGGAATATATAATATAGTCAAGTAAGAAAAAACATGGTGAAAGGAGAGTGAAGATATTGAATATATCAGAAATTGTTCTACAATATGTTGATGATATTGCAGAGCAATTAGACACAAGTTTTAAGAAAACGTTTAAAAATTGTTATCTTAGTACACTTGCCACTACAACAAGTATTTTAGAAGATGGTACTACGTTTATTTTAACAGGAGATATTCCTGCTATGTGGTTAAGGGATTCTTCTGCTCAAGTAAGACACTATTTACCATTAGTCAATAAAGATCCTCAAATTGCACGAGTTGTTGAAGGGTTGATTAAACGGCAAATCATGTATATAGGGATTGATCCTTATGCAAATGCTTTCAATATGGAGCCAAGCAATCATGGAATGAAGGAAGACTTAACTCTTCAAAACCCATGGGTATGGGAGAGAAAGTATGAGATAGACTCACTTTGTTATCCGATTCAGCTTGCTTATCAATATTGGAAAGTTAGTGGTAGTAAAGAAGTTTTTGATGAAGCTTTTTATAAAGTAATGAATACAATAATTAATTTATGGAAAGTTGAACAGCACCATTATGAAAAATCTGAGTATAGATTTCAAAGAGAAAATTGTCCAGATACAGATACTCTTCCAAACGAAGGAAAGGGAGCACCACTTGATTATACAGGAATGACATGGTCAGGCTTTAGACCAAGTGATGATGCTTGTACATATGGATATAATATTCCTTCAAATATGTTTGCAGTAGTTGTACTTAAATTTATGGAGGAAATTGCAGCTTCAATTTATAAAGATAAGAATTTAGAGACTAGAGCCATAGAACTAAGAAAAGAAATTGAACAAGGAATACTTTCCTTTGGAATTATTGAAACAGAAGAATTTGGAAAAATATATGCTTTCGAAACTGATGGTATGGGTAATTATAATTTAATGGATGATGCAAATGTTCCAAATCTACTTTCTATTCCTTATTTAGGATATGCATCAGTAGATGATGAGATTTATCAAAATACACGTAGATTTGTTTTAAGCAACAAAAATCCATATTATTATGAAGGTAAATACGCTAAAGGGGTAGGAAGTCCTCATACTCCTGCTGGAAACATTTGGCCAATTGGTTTGATGATGCAGGCTATGACTTCAATTGATCCTGAGGAAATAAGTAAGCTTATTCAAATGATCATAGAAACAGATGATGGAAGAGAATGTATGCATGAGAGCTTTAATCCTAATGATCCTCATGATTTTACAAGAAGCTGGTTCGCTTGGGCAGATTCGCTTTTTGCTGAACTTATTATTAAAGTTTTTGTAGATTAATTTGATATATTAACCTCATTATATTGTATATAGTGAAGTTTATATAAATATTCCATGATAAGTAAAAATAGGAGGGACTTTATGTTAAGTAGAAAAATGTTAAAAAAGATTTCGTTATTAGTAACAGGTATTATAATGACAAGTTCTTTGGTTGCGTGTGGAAGCTCAAGTGACAAAGCTGCTAGTTCAAATCAATCATCAGATGGAGCTATAACACTTAAATTTACTTACAGAGATGATGGTTCTGACACTTATAAAAAATGGATTGAAGAAGTTAATAAAAAATATAACAATCCTAAGGTTAAGGTTGTTGCTGCACCAATCACTGCATCAGAAGGTGATTATTTTACCAAAATTGCATTAGCATTAAAATCTGGTGAAAATTGCCCTGATATTGTAACAGAAGATACCTTTATGTTAAATTCAGATGCAAGTGCTGGATATTTAGAAGATCTAACCTCTCAATTAAATAGTTGGTCAGATTGGACAAACCAATTTAATGAGCCTTTAAAGAAAGGTGTTACTGCCTCAGATGGAAAGGTTTACGCTGTGCCATATAGCACGGATTCAAGAGGACTTTGGTACAATAAAGAAGTCTTTAAAAAAGCAGGATTGCCTGAAAACTGGCAACCAAAAACATGGGATGAGATTTTACAAGCATGTGCAACAATTAAAGAAAAGTGCCCAGATGTAGTTCCATTCTGGATGAATTCAGGAAAAGCTACTGGCGAAGCTACAAGTATGCAGACTTATGAAATGCTTCTTTATGGTGCTGGTGGTACCCTTTATGATTCAGACAGCAAAAAATGGGTTGTAAAGAGTAATGAAATGACAGAGGCACTTAACTTTGTTGATACAATTTATCAAAAGGGATATGGTCCATCTCTTTCCCTAGTTCTTAATGGAGAAGCAGGAAATACTTTTGCTCGTCAGTATATGCCTAAGGATAAAGTTGGTATTGGCTTAGATGGATATTGGACGTCAGGTAATTGGGCAAAGGGTGGTCCTGCTGAATGGGCAGATTATACTAATAAAGTTGGATTTGCACCTATGCCTACAAGTAAAGGACAAGAGCCAAAAACTGTAACTATGGCAGGTGGATGGTCACTTGCAATTCCTAAACAAAGTAAAAACAAAGATGCAGCTATGGAATTTGTAAAATTTGCTATGAATAAAGAAAATATGCTTACATTAGATAAAGCAGCAGGCTTCCTTACTACTCGTAAAGATGTAGCAGAAGATAAGGATTTTATGGCTATACCATTTAATCAACAAGCTAATGATATGTTAAAAAATGCAATATTTAGACCAGCAGTAGATAAATATCCTTCAGTATCAACTGAAATTCAATCAATGGTTGAAGCAGTTGCATCTGGAACAAAACCAGCTGATGCTATAGCAAAATATGCACAAAATGTAACGAGAATCGCTGGAGATGATAAGGTGACTGATAAATAAAAATTAATATAAACGGGCAGGGCCTGTATATGAAACTGCTCGTTTATACTTGTTTTGAATATATAAATAGCACTAAAAGTATTTAAATACATATTTTAGTTTGGTAATGTAGCGGTATTATTGCAAACTATATAGTTCATATAAGAGAAATGAATTAACGTTTATTAATTTTGAAAATTTCCAGGCATTTTGCCTGAGTACATATATATTGTAAGGAGGGTTAAAAGAATGAGTGCTGCTGGAGTTATGTCTTCGCTATTTAACAAAAAATCGAAATTTGGAAAATATATTTTTCTTTTGCCTGCAGTTTCACTTTTGTTATTATTTTTTATTTTTCCTATTGTATTAACTGTAATTTTTTCGTTTTCAAATTTGTCCTTGACAGGAAGTCAAGCTCAGGATTTTAAGTTTATAGGCTTAGAAAATTACAGACAGATGTTAAAGGATACTCAAGTATTTAAAAGTATAGTTAACACACTTGTTTTCTTAGTTTGCTCTTCTTTGATAGGACAACAGGTATTTGGGTTTCTTATTGCAGTTTTAATGAAAAATAAAAATACAATCTTCAGAAGAGTTGTAGGAAGTATAGTTCTTTCTGGTTGGGTTATGCCAGAAGTTGTTTGTGCACTTTGCATGGCTAACTTTTTAAATGATGCTGGTACTCTTAATTCAATAATTAATGCTTTTGGTGGTACACCAGTATCATGGCTTTTTAAATATCCTATGCTTAGTATTGTTATTGCTAATGCATGGCATGGTACAGCATTTTCAATGTTAGTATATCAAGCTGCCTTAGATGATGTTCCAACGGATATTGAAGAAGCAGCAGTAGTTGATGGTGCATCTAATATAGCCATTTTATTTAAAATAATTTTACCTAATATAAAAGGTTCTATTATAACTAATATGATGTTAAATACACTTTCTACTCTTGGTGTCTTTGGATTGATTTATATGATGACTGGTGGAGGGCCAGGAGATTCAACAACAACGCTTCCATTGCTAATGTATAATGATGCATTTGGTAGTTTCCAAATTGGTTATGGTACTGCAATATCAATGATACTTCTAACAATTGGTGTAATATTAGGTGTTATCTATGTAAAAGCATCTAAAGTAAAAATTTAAAGGCAGGTAAGACGTATGAATATGAAATGGAGAAGAAGAATTTTTGGAAAAGTATTTCCTTATGCAATTCTTAGTATAATTGGTGTTTGTTTTTTCCTTCCATTGCTATGGGTAATAGTAGCTTCATTTGATAGCAGTGCATCTCAGGCACTTCAGATACCAAAAAATATAACTTTGGGTAATTATATTGATGTATTGAAAAATCAAACTAATCAACGTTCGTTTGTTATAGGATTGTTAATCTCTATTTTACAAACAGTATTTGTTGTTGTCGTGTCAGGTTTGTGTGCATATCCACTTTCTAGATATCAGATGAAGCACAAAAAAATGTTTATGTATTCTGTACTTTTTATGACTTCACTTCCTATAACAGCATTAATGGTACCTGTTTATCAGCTTTTTATAACTATAAAGCTATATGATAATATCTTTGGAGTAATTTTATTCCTAACAGCTTCAGCGCTACCTTATGCTATTTGGATGATGAAAAATTTTATGGATTCAGTTTCAATAGAGCTTGAAGAAGCAGCTTGGGTTGATGGAGCAGGTGTGTTTACAGCCTTAAGAAAAATTATTACACCTGTTATGCTTCCAGGAATTTTTACTGTAGCTATCTATACTTTTTCTGGCAGCTGGGGAAACTTCTTTGTTCCATACATCTTAATTAGTACTACTGAAAAGTACCCAGCATCTGTTATGCTATATCAGTTTTTTGGAAATCATGGCATGATTGCTTATGGACCTTTAGCAGCATATTCCGTGCTTTATGCAGCACCATCTATACTGCTATATATAATTTCTCAAAAATATATGTCAAAAGGATTCAGCATGCAAGGTGCAGCTAAAGGATAATAGATAAATTTTTTATACATTATGAATCCTATCAAAGTTGTAACTTAATAGATACCTTTGATAGGATTTTATTTATATAAGGCATATTTAAAAAATATCAAATCAATTTACATAAATACTAATAAAAATATTTAGTTTGAAAGTTTGGTGATTTTAATGTTTAGAAAAGAACGTATTCGTATACTTTGCAATGAATTAAAAAAATTATCGTCTGTTACATCTTTTGATATAACTAAATGGAAGAAAAAAGAAGGCTTTTATCTTAGACCACAGGATGCTGAAATGGATCAAACTCCATGGGAGGAATTTGATAGTAAGAATATGATTTGGATGGGAAAAGATAAACATTCTTGGTTTACAACTGAATTTACTGTACCAGAAGAATATTCAAATAAAGCAGTATATTTAATTATAAAAACACAAATTGATGAAGCAGAGGATATGAGAAATCCTCAATTTTTAGCCTTTATAAATGATATTCCTGTTCAAGGTGTAGATATGAACCATAGGGAAATACTAATTACTGAAAGTGCAAAGCCAAAACAAAAGTATAAAGTTGATTTACAAGCTTATACTGGAACCCTACACGTTGAACTATTGCTTATAGGACATGTTACTCAAGTTGATGAGCAGATATTAAAATTATATCATGATTTTAATGTACCTTTATGTATAGCTGAAAAGCTTGAAGAGGATAATAGTGCAAAAATGTCTCTTGAGGTTGAGCTTGAGAAGGCTGCTGATTTATTAGATCTTCGTATGCCATATTCACAGTCTTTTTATTCCTCTATTAAGAAAACAGAAGAATATCTTGAGAAAACTGTATATGGTACACTTGCTGATCATAGTGAAGTGATAGCTAGTTGTATTGGGCATACTCATATAGATGTAGCTTGGTTGTGGACAGTAAGTCAAACTAGAGAAAAGGTTGCTAGAAGTTTTTCAACTGTTTTAAAATTAATGAATGAGTATCCAGAATATAAATTTATGTCAAGTCAACCTCAATTATATGAATTTTTAAAAGATCGTTATCCAGAAATTTATGGAAAGTTAAAAGAGAAGGTATTAGAAAAGCGATGGGAACCTGAAGGCGGAATGTGGGTTGAAGCAGATTGTAACTTAACGTCTGGAGAATCTCTAGTTAGACAGTTTATATATGGAAAGAAATTCTTTAAAGAAGAATTTGATGTAGATAGCAAAATTCTTTGGCTCCCAGATGTATTTGGATATTCAGCTGCATTACCTCAAATTATGAAAAAATGTGGAATAGAATATTTTATGACAACTAAAATTGCGTGGAATGAATTTAATAAATTTCCTTATGACACATTTTGGTGGCATGGCATTGATGGTACACCTATATTTACACATTTGATTACAACAAAAGGCATAGATCAAGCAAAAGAAAGCTTTTTTACAACTTATAATGGTATGTTACATCCAGCAGCTTTAATGGGTGGCTGGGACAGATATCAACAAAAAGAGTTAAATAATGATATTCTTGTATGTTACGGTTATGGAGATGGTGGTGGCGGGCCAACTCGCGAAATGCTTGAAAACGGTAGAAGATTAGAAAAAGGAATTATTGGCGCACCAAGAGTTAAACAGGAATTCTCAAAAAATTATTTTGACAAGCTTTATAGAGCTTTAACTGATAATCCTGATGTGCCAGAGTGGATTGGAGAGCTTTATCTAGAGTATCATCGTGGAACTTATACCTCAATGGCTAGAAATAAACGCAGTAACCGTAAGAGTGAATTTGCACTAATGGATTTAGAAATGCTTTCAGTTTGGGCTGAAAAATATGGTATGCCTTATCCTAAAGAAGAAATTGATTCAATATGGAAGACAGTTTTACTTAATCAGTTCCATGATATTCTGCCTGGTTCAGCAATTAAAGAAGCCTATGATGTTACAAAGTTAGAATATGAAGAAATTAAAAATAAAGTTGAAGCTTTAACTAATGAACGATTAAATTTAATTGCTTCAAAATTAGGAGCGGGTAAAGAACATATTGCTGTTATTAATACTTTGTCCTTTAGGCGTAGTGATAAAATTTTGTTAGAAGATTTTAATAAAAATGCAACTGAATTAATAAGTGAAGCTGGTGATGTTTTCCCAGTACAAAAAACTCAAGAGGGTAAGCTGGTAGTATGGGTTAAAGACATTCCAGCAAAGGGGCTTAAGTTGTTTAAATTTAATGACGGTACAAATCATGAAAGTCCATTTAATATTACTGATGAAGGTATAGAAACGCCTTATTATAAAATAAGTATAGATTCTGCAGGTTTCTTTACATCACTTCTTGATAAAACTTCCAACCGTGAAGTTTTAAAAGCTGGAGAAAAGGGAAATGTATTTAGAGTTTATGAGGATAAACCAAGAGAATTTGATAACTGGAATATTGATATTTATTACAATAGAAAATCATGGATTGCAGATGAAGTTACAAGGCTGGAATGGATAGAAAATGGCCCTGTCCAAGCAGTTTTACTAACTGAAAGGAACTATTGCAATTCATTAATAAGGCAAAAAGTTTATTTTTATGCTAACTCTAATAGAATTGACTTTGAAACTTATGTAGATTGGAAAGAGCATCAGCAGCTTATGAAGGTTGAATTCCCAATAGATGTTAATGCTAATGAAGCAACCTATGATATTCAATTTGGAAATTTGACAAGGCCAACTCATGGTAATACCAGCTGGGATAAAGCAAAATTTGAGGTATGTGCACATAAATGGGCAGATATATCCGATGGTGGGTATGGTGTAAGTCTTTTAAATGACTGTAAATATGGCTATGGCATAAAAAATCAGCTTATGACCTTATCACTTATAAAATCAGGAATAGAACCTAATTTAACAACTGACCAAGAAGAACATTGGTTTACGTATTCAATACTACCACATAAGGGAAATTGGAAAAAAGGTTCTACTGTAAAGGAAGCCTATATGCTAAATCTTCCTCTTTTGACCAGCTATCCAGAGAGCAGCAATGAAGTGAAAAATGAAAGTACAAGTCTTATTGAGTTGGATGCTGAAAATATAGTTCTTGAAACTATAAAGAAAGCCGAAGATGGAAATGGTACTATTATTAGAATTTATGAATTTGAAAATAAGTGTACACAAGTGAAAGCATGTCTAGATATGAGTTGTAACAAAGTAATAGAATGTAACTTACTTGAAGAAGAAATTTTATGCGTTGCTGAAAATACAAATGAATTTACCTTTGATATTAAGCCTTATGAAATCAAGACTTTTAGAATAATGTAATATATATTTTACAATGTTCAATTATAGATATCCAAAGCAAGAATTAGACTTATGCAACAATCACCGAAATATGATACAGTTATCTTCCACAGGACTAGTGAAATTTTTGCTGGAAGGTTCTAAATGTGGGCTTGTCGTCTCAATTCTCACTTTTTCTCTTTCAAGGAAATTGAAATCAAGGAGGTTAAGTATAATGAATAAAATAGGAATAGATATTGGAGGCACTCAATTAAGATGTGCTATCTTTGACGAAGATGGACAGCTTATTAAAAAAGTGAAATTTAATAATGAAGTAGAACTTGGATGTACTGCAAATTTGGATAAATTAATCGATTTTGTTAATGAGGAAAAAAACAATTATCAATTTAATGGAGTTGGAATTGGTTGTCCAGGTCCATTAGATATTAGAAAAGGTAAAATTCTAAATCCTGTGAATTTAGTTGGATGGAATGACTTTGAAATAGTTAAATACTTTGAAGAAAAAACACTTTTAAAAACTAAACTCAATAATGATGCTAATGTTGCAGGATTAGCTGAAGCTATTTATGGAGCTGGGAAAGGCTCCGAAGCAGTATTTTTCATTACAATTTCAACTGGAGTAGGCGGTGCATATATACTTGATAATAAAATAATAGCAGGAGCTAATTCAGCAGCTGCTGAAATTAACAATATTATTATTAATGAAGATAAATATTCGCACAATGGTTTAAATGCAGGAGGATTAGAAGGTCAATGCAGCGGTACTAATATTGCAAGAATCGCCAGTGAAAAGCTAAATAGAAAGTTAAATGCTGAAGAGGTTTTTGAATTGTATTATTCAAAGAATGAGGTGGCGATAAAGGTTATAGAAGATTTTTGTGAAAATATGGCTAAGGGAATTGCTAATATATGTGCAGTAGTTGATCCAGATATTTTTATAATAGGAGGCTCTGTTGCAATTCATAATCCTAAAATAATTGACCTTATAAAAGAAAAAACTATGTCCAAGGTTTTTTATCCTGAAAATTTAAAAATAGAGTTAGCTAAATTCCAAGATGATGCTGGTTTAATAGGAGCTTCACATTTAATTAACTAATTAATAAGTTGTTATGTAAAGTCATCAGGACTACCTTTTTAGGTAGTCCTAATTAGTTTGGAATGCAAAATAACAATTATATATCAATTGATTTAAAGTCTATTTCTAGATTATCATAGATATTTACCTTAACTGTATCATAAAAGGTATAAGCTGTAGGAGCGTCGTATCCATGTTCAGTTAGTACATAAACTAATATGTTCTTCTTCATTGGGTTTATTATCCAATATTCCTTAACTTCAAACTTTTCATAAAGGTTTAATTTTCTTACATAATCATTACTAGGATTATAAGCTGAAATAACCTCGACAATCATATCAGGTGAACCAGTGCAACCTTTATCCGTTAATTTATTTTTATCACATATAACTGATATATCTGGTTGAACTATATTTTTACTATTAATTGCATCTTCATCGTTATTTTTAAGTATAACGTCAAAGGGCGCAGGATAAACTTTACAAGTGCCATTATTGCTCTCAATATATTGTCTTATTTTATAAAGTATTTCAGTTATAATTTCTTGATGTATTCTACTTGGAGCTGGGCTCATATTAATAATTTCTCCTTCTATTATTTCAATTCTTTCATTTTCATCAAAGGTTAGATAATCTTTATAAGTATAAGTTTTTAGTTTATCTATCAACATGAAAAAACCTCCTTGGGTTATAGTATTGCCTAATAATTAATTATTTAAAATTTTTCATAATCTTTAATAAAATAATAGCATTAAATAAGCATAAATTCTACAAGGAAAGAATTTATGCTTTAATGAAGTGTGGTTTCAAATACATTAATTTGGAAAATATGATATAATTAAGTAATTATGTTTTGAAAAATTGGAGGATTGTTAAATGAAAATTTTAAATAAATTAGGTCCATGGATTAAATTACTCATAGGTGTGCTAATGCCAATATCTTATGATATTTTTCATGTTAATTTCAATGTATTCATTGCAATATTTATAATTTTAGAAATAGTAATGATAGCATTTGATGTATTTTTACATTTAAAAGGTAAAAGAAAAATATCAATGGATACTATAGTAATATATATATTTTATAATTTGATAGCTGCAAGAATTATTTACTATTTCTAGAGTCAGAAGAATGAGGAAGCTACAATATTAAACATCTTGTTACACAGCTTTTTTAGTTATAATTGCCTTAATATTTAAAGCAATACATATCAAACTTATAGCAAGACCAGTCATTGATATATTAGTAAATAATGCACCATTTCCATAAACTTTTATTAAACTAAAAAAGCAATAGCTAGGACCAATATCACCACCATCAATTAAGAATACATTAAAAAGTATGTATGTTAATAAACCAAGGTAAAATACAAGTTTTCGTCTTTTATTTCCTTCATTACAATTCTTAGAAACATAGATTATGCCGGAAATTAATATAATAAGATTGTAAATTAAAAAAGGAAGAAAAAAGATTAGTCTTATCCAGCCTATATTAAAAATATACGAAAAAATTCCAATTATAACTGTAAATATTAACAATGTTAAATCAATTGGTTGTTGTTTTATTTTTATCAATTCTAATCATCCCCTAATATCATAAGTTGATGTTTATCTGCCAAAACAGAATAACATTTGTTTAATTATATACTACATAACTATAAAATTTATATTACTTAATATAATTATATTTCGAAAATATTTTAAATAGTTTAGATATAATATTGAAAACTAGAGAAATTTTATAAAGAATTATTGTACTTAGAGCTTATAAAAATAGGCTCTTATATTTTTGAAAATTATTTAAAAGAGAAAAATCTCATTTGAACTTACATTATAACAAAATAAATTTAAAATATTATCAAATAGTATTGATTATTATTCTCAATAGTGTTAATATTTAAACATAGAAAATAAACGTTTGGAGGTTGAACAAAATGAAACATGAATTACCACAATTAGAATATAAATATAACGCTTTAGAGCCATATATAGATGAAAATACAATGACAATACATCATTCAAAACATCATGCGACTTATGTAAATAACTTGAATGCAGCCCTTGAAAATTATCCAGAGCTTCAAAATAAATCTGTTGAAGAATTGGTTAAGGATTTAGAAAGTGTTCCAGCAGATATAAGAACTGCTGTTAGAAATAATGGAGGAGGTCACTTTAATCATTCTCTATTTTGGAAGTTGTTATCACCAAATGGAGGAAAGGAAAAAGGAGCTCTATTAGAAGCAATAAATGCAAAGTTTGGAAGCTTTGATGCCTTTAAAGAAACTTTTGCAAAAGCTGCTGCTACAAGATTTGGTAGTGGATGGGCCTGGCTAGTAGTTAACAAGGATAAGGAGTTAGAAGTTGTATCTACAGCAAATCAAGATTCTCCAGTTAGCGAAGGCTTGAAACCAGTACTAGCACTAGATGTCTGGGAACATGCATATTACTTAAAATATCAAAACAGAAGACCAGATTATGTTGGCGCATGGTGGAGTGTTGTTAATTGGGATTTTGCTAATAAGTTATATGAAGAAGCAGTGAAATAAAATTTATTTTATAAAAAGTCTACTTGGAAAGTTCTCCAAGTAGACTTTTTGAGTTTGTGAAAGTTACAATTATTCTTTAAATATTGTTAATTGTGCCTGAATTAATAAGTTGAAAACTTATGTACGAATAAGTACTTTTTCTAATAAGACTCGAACAATTTCAGGATCAAACTGGCTTCCAGAATATTTCTTTAGTTCATTTATAGCAGCTTCTTCGCTTAGGCTTTTGTTTGAAGTCATATATACATAGGCATCAGCAACAGCTAAAATTCGCCCTTCAATTGATATTTCTTCTCCTTTTAACCCTTTTGGATATCCTTTCCCATCCCATCTTTCATGATGTTCAAGAACATAATTAGCTATACTCGCAAATTCATTTACTGCTCGTAATATTTGATAGCCTACTTCTGAATGCCTATTAAACTCTTGCAATTCTTCTTCATTTAGAGGCTTCGGGTTATTTAGTAAGTCTTTGCTAATGGATATTTTGCCTATATCATGCATAAGACCAGCCAGTCCAATTTGCTCTAACTGTTCATTATCAAAATTCAAAGCTTTTCCAATTAATTTGCAAATTCCACTTACTTTTTTACTATGAACTACTTCTATTTTACTTTTTTTATGTAAAGAATTCATAATTAAATCGATTGTATTCTTCCTCATAGCAGGACTTTCAATAAGTTTATTTTTATACATGTCTTCTTCAGCTTTTTTAAATATTTCATCTATATCTTCAAACTTATTTTTCTTAACAGCAGCACCTATTGAAATAGATAAAATAACAGTATCTGATTTCTCATCATTAATAGCAGCTTTTATATTATTGATGATTTTTTCTGTTGAAATTTCATTTGTATTAGAGAGGAGAATGACAAATTCATCGCCACCTATTCTGCTTACAATTCCATTTGGCAGACATTCTATTTTTAGTATATTAGCAATTCTCTGTAAAAGTGCATCGCCAGCTTTATGTCCAAAGGCATCATTTATAAGTTTTAAACCATTAACATCAGCTATAATTAAAGCTAGTGGAATTTTTTCCTCAATATTTAATCGCCGAAGTTCTGCTTCATAAAATCTTCTGTTATATAAACCAGTAAGTTGATCATGATAACTTAAATATAATATTTCTTTTTCAGCTTTTTTACGTTCAGAGATATTTCTAACAATACTAAGCAGAATTCGCTTATCGCCTATTGTAGAACCTCTTGAACTTACCTCAACAGGTATTGAAGTCCCATCCTTTAAATAGTGCATGGTTTCAAATATGATTCCTTCTGCATCAGCATCTTCCATTTGATCTATTATTTTTTGATGCCGTTCAATATGTCTTAAGTCAAACACACTAAGCTTTGTAAATTCTTCAAACGTATATCCATATATTTTTATAGCTGCATCATTTACTTCAAGAATATGTCCATCTTTATTGACAAATAATATGGCATCATTAGCATTTTCGGCTAAAATTTTATATTTTTGAAGTCGCTCTGTCAGTTTATTATTTTCTATTTCAATTTGTGTTTTTTTATCAATTTCTTCTTCTAATAGGGCATTTATATCTTGCATTTTTTCTTTTGAATTAATTACTTCGCTCATTTCATTGGATATAAGAGTAAAAATTATAATTGCTGTTATAAGTACATAAAACCATCCTTTTACAATAGCTATGATAATTATTGTACCTGGGTCATGAACAAATAGTTCAACTAAGTTATCTGATAATAAAATCCACAAACTTCCTATAATAAAATAAATAAGTGTAATTTTTAAAGCTCTACCTTGCAGAGAATTATCTTTTCTAAATATAATTTTTTTTGAGAATTCACCAAAGAAATTATTAATATTATTAGAATCTCTTTTTCTCATAAAATCTCACCTCCATACGGAAACATATACCAATTAATTATATTGTAATTCATATTTATAATGTTTACCATATTCTATTTTTTAAGAATGCAATATATTAAAAATATGTTTTGATTTTTATTAAATTTGATATGATATAATGTGATTAAATATATAGTAAAGAAAAATTAGCATTATACGTTTTGAGGAGGTAGTAAAATGGATGAGAAGTATGTAAAAAAGTCACTTAAAGAATTAAAAGAAAAATTAACTGAAATACAATATAGAGTAACACAAGAAAATGCCACAGAAGCGCCCTTTAAGAATGAGTACGATAAATTTTTTGAAAAAGGAATATATGTTGATATAACAACAGGAGAGCCTTTATTTATTTCTTCTGATAAGTTTGATTCAGGTTGTGGATGGCCTGCCTTTTCAAAGCCTATAACAAGAAAAGTTATTAAGGAAAAAAAGGATGAAAGTCATGGTATGGTGCGAACAGAGGTAAGAAGTAATATTGGCGATGCTCACTTAGGTCACGTATTTAATGATGGCCCTAAAGATGCAGGAGGGTTACGATATTGCATTAATTCAGCAGCACTTAAATTTATTCCTATAGATAAAATGAAGGAATTAGGTTATGAAGAATATTTAGATGAATTAGATAGTTAAAAAGCTTTTTAGGAAATAAGTATGAAAAAACGAAAGAATAAAGCTAGCGAAAATAACTGCAACTGTTTATTAGACAATTGCAGTTATTTTCATTTATGGATTAGTAAATGAATCAGTTAGAAAATGTTCAATTGTATTAATAGAAATTATGTTATGGTATAATGTGGTTATGCTTTTGAGGGATATAAGGGGGATTTTATGTATACAAATGAAATTAAAATGATAATGAAGAGTTTCACTCAGTATAAGGATTTTATGCCTTTATGTGATGAGGAAAATAAAATAAGAATAGATGAAAAAGACAATATAATGATAAAAGATTATTATGGCACAATGATTGTTTTAGAATTAATGAATGGAGATCTATTTTCAGAAGAAGAAATAAAACAATATTTCATAGACGTGAAGGAAAAGCTTCTGGGTATTAAGAAGAACACAATTGTATATTACTTTGGAATGTTTATTTTCGATAGAGACCCACCAATAGAGAAGGTTAAGATTATTGAAGATAATCAAGTTGATAAAGTAGCAGGTAATAAATATTTAAGAAGTATGGTTGTGGATCTTGAAAAGCAAAGTGTTGTGAGTTATTTAAATGCTAAAAGAGATAAATTTTGCGTAAAAGAACATTTAGAAAGGTATTTTGATGAATATAAGAAAATTGATACATCTACATCAAGTTTTGAAGAAATTGTGGAGAAGAAGAGGATGGAATCTAATGTTGAATTTAAGAGTAAAGACTCAATAATTACATATATACTGATTGCTTTAAATCTTTTTATTTTTGTCATAATGGGGATATATTCACGGGAGAGAGGTATAGATTATAATCAACTTCTATTTGAATTTGGAAGTAAAGAAAATACTAGTATAATACAAGGGCAATATTGGAGATTTATTACACCAATGTTTTTACATGCTAACATAATGCACGTAGCATTAAATTGCTATTCATTATATTTAATAGGTAAACTTTCTGAAAGAATTTTTGGAAAAACAAAGTTTATAACTATATATTTTGTAGCTGGAATTTTAGGTAATATATTTAGCTTTGCATTTAATTCAAATCCTGGAGTAGGAGCATCAGGAGCTATTTTTGGATTATTTGGAGCTGTTCTTTTTAAATGTATAGAGAAACCTGCATTATTTAAGTCTGGATTAGGCCCAAACATCCTTGGAGTAATATTAATAAGTTTATTTTATGGATTTAGTAAATCTGGAATAGATAACTTTGCACATTTAGGAGGTCTTATTGGAGGCTTCACCGTTGCAGGAATTTTAAATGAATCGAAAAAGAGGTTGTTGTACTTTAATAGATATGCCTATTTACTACTAGCACTTATAATAACCACATCAACAGTTTGGTGGGGATTTAATAACATTCAAAGTAAAACAATAAGATTAGCAATGCAACTAGAGCAAGATTACAAAGCACAAAATTGGAAGGCAGTTGAAAGTAATTCTAAGGAAATTTTGGCATCAAATCCGGATAAGAATATGAAAACTTATGTTTTGAAATCTATTATTAATGCAGATATATTTTTAATGAAGTATGATGATGCTGTTAATTATTCAAAGAACTTAATTGAATTAGACCCTAAAGATGGGCATTACTGTCTAGGAATAGTATATTATAATGCGAAAAAATTAGATTTAGCAAAAGAAGAGATGCTTAAAGCAAAATCATTTGGAGCTAATTATGATAACGTGGATACAATATTAAAAAGTATTAAGTAATTTTATATTTAAATGTCATGAAGCACTATCACCTCGAATTGAAATTTTAGAGAGTTTGGCAGAGAAGGAAGTAGAAGAATTGTTAAGCTAAGTAACAATATGTTGAGGAGAAAACATGGATAAATACTGCAATATGGGCTGAAGTGATTTTATAAGATAAAAAAATGCTAACTTGTAACATAGATGAAAGGTATGAATAGCTAAGGCAATTGGTTATAAAATTAGATGTAGAGCTTTAAAAATGAAATTATTATGAAATAAATGGAAATTGTAGCTTAAAGTGTTAGTAATACAAAGTATAATATGATGGGGGAAATAATGAAAAGAATTATTCTAAATGATCAAATCACAGTAATACCATCAATAGATGAATGGATGTCAATCAATAATGGAATAATTACTTCTATTGAAAATGTAAGTATCTTAAATAATAGTATCTTCGAAAAAGCTGTTTCCTATTGTATTGACCAAAAAGCTCTTAATACACAAAAAACGTTGGGAGTTTTAGAAAAACGTAATTATAGAAGAAGAGAGACCTTTTGGCCAACAATAATATATTGGCCAAAAGGATGTCCTAAAATTGAAGAAGGATATTGTTCAACATTAGAAGAAAGATTATTTTTCAGAGTTTATTTTCATACATTTAAATGTTTTAAATGTGGATTAAGTGCAGATGGATATGCTTTGGAAAGGGATTCGTACATATTCAAAGAAGATGAACTAAATAGAGTTTATAATTCTTTTGATTTCTTTTCTTTAAAATGTCCAAATTGTAGTGATAATATGCATAGTCCTGGCATTGTAGAATTTACAAATATATTTAACTAAGGTTTGTTGAATATGATAACAATAATGGATAAACTATTTATTTGGGAGAGGCTGTGGATAGTTAAGGCTTAGTTGTCTAACTTAAAAAATAGGAATACTGAATATTAATTATAGCTTACAACTTACTTCTTGGCGGTGATGGATTCGAAAATTAACTAACAAGGAGTGTATCAATTATGAGAAAGATAAAAACAATTTTTAAAAGAGACCTTAAAACAAGAAAGGTGTTAGATTCTTTTGATGTAGAATTTAACTTTAAAGATGCAATAGCTACTGAAAAGTTAGATGGGACTAATGTGAGATTAACACTTAGAAATGAAACTTGTGTTAGAGTTGAGAAGAGAAGAAATCCAACTAAAGAACAAAAGAAGTTGGGTATTATAGAGCCTTGGTATGTTGACTGCGAAGAAGCTCCAGAGAATAAGTGGATTATAGATGCTGTTAAAAACACTAGTTTTATAGGCGTAGCAGATGGCGAATATTCTGGAGAGGCTTTAGGAAAAAGCATTCAAGGCAATCCTTTAAATTTAGAAGGTCATACTGTATTTTTATTTACTGTTCCATCTAAATTAGAAAGAATTGTGTTCGACGATGTACCTACTACTTATAATGAACTAAAGGAATGGTTACCTAAACAGAAATCTAAGTTTGGTAACAATTGTGGGATAGAGGGAATTGTTTGGCATAACTTAATTAATGGTGATATGGTAAAGATAAAATTAAAAGACTTCTAAATCTTTTAATTGATTAAATATAAGTAGTTGTAAGCTACAATTAGTTTTCAGTTTATTTTTAATAGTTGAGAGTGACTAATTTTAAGAAAAACACTACAATTCTTATATATAAAACATTATCTTTAGATACTAAGATATTAAAAAAATCAAATGATGATAAGGAGTGATTTTTTTGAAAAGGGCAATAATTTTATTTCCTAATTTCGATAATATTAATATTATTAAAAGTATAAGAGAAAAGTATGATCCACTTGCAAATTGCATTGAACCACATATAACTATTGTTTTTCCATTTGATAGTGATATATCAACAGATGATTTGAAATCACATTTTAATAAGGTATTAAAAGGAGTAAAAAAGTTTAATGTTAAATTAAAGGATTTTACAGGAGATTTTAGAGATGGGTATTTGTTTCTTAATGTAAAGAAGGGAAATGACAATATAATTGAACTGCATGATAAATTATACAGTGGAATATTAGAGTATTTTTTATTTAGGAAAGTAACATATTGTCCTCATTTAACTGTAGGTAGATTACATAAAGAGAGTGAGTTTGATAAAGCTCTTGATGAATTAAGAAGCTTAGACGAAAGTTTTGAAATCATAATTGATAAAATATATATTGAAAATATTGATATTATGGAACATTCTACAATTGAATTCTCATTTGATTTGGAATAAGTTTTCCTTAAATAAGGAAAGTATATAATTTTATATCGGGAAGTAGATGGATTTTATTGAGTTTATGGTAAGGAAGGGATAACTTTCAGGATAATGACAATGACGAATTGGAAGTAATTTATATTTAAATGAATAATTATGAAAAGAGTGAAAAGTGCTTATCTTAGTCGGATGGGGCACTTTTTTCTTTGCTTTTAATTTTTATATCAAGGCTAAGTAATTTGACTTGAATTTTTAAAGGATATAAGAAAAAATGGTGAAATAGGAAAATGTGGAACGTATTTTTTTAGAAAATTCTCAGCAAATTCTCTGCAAACTCTCAGCAAATTCCAAGGATTTTTATGTATAATTTAACAATATATTGGATATATATTAAATTTATGGTAAAATCAATACAATAACATATGTTATAAAACCGTGCATGGAATTATATAAAAAATAACAAAAGGGAGTATTATTATGAAAATTAGCAGAAGAGAATTTTTAAAATGGTCTGTAGCAGCAGCAGTTGCTCTAAACATTGATTTAGATATGGATAGAGTGAATACAGTACTTGCAGCAGAAACAGATCCACCAGTTATATGGTTAAATGGATCAGGTTGTTCAGGATGTACAATTTCAACGTTAAATGTTACTAATCCAACTACTATTGATAATGTACTTTCAAGCAAAATTAGTTTAAAGTATGATACTACACTTATGACAGCAGCGGGAAATACTGCAATGGATACTCTTGAAGAATGTGCTACCACTTATAATGGACAATTTATACTTGTAGTTGAAGGTGCAGTGCCAACAGGTGAAAGTGGAAACTATTGTATAATTGGTGAGCAGAATGGTTCTCCATTAACAATGGAGCAAGCTGTATTAAAATATGGACCTATGGCAAAATATGTGGTGGCAGCTGGAACTTGTGCTTCCTTTGGTGGAGTATCAGGTGCAAGCAGTGCAACTGGATGTAAATCAGTATCAACAGTGTTAAGTGGTAAAACAACCAATCCTGTAATAAATCTTTCAGGATGCCCAGTTCATCCAACAGTTATGGTACAAACATTACTTGACCTTATTTTAACAGGAGCACCAGCTGTAGATTCAAATAATAGACCAACAAAATATTATGGTACTACAGTTCACAAACAATGCGAAAGAAGAGGAAAAGAAAAGGTAAAACAACCGGGTATATATGGATGTTATGGATCCATAGGATGTAAAGGCCCTCAATGTTCAAATGTATGTCCTAGCATGAAATGGAATAATGGAGTTAGTTTCTGTATAGCAGCAAATCAGCCATGTATGGGGTGTGCAAATCCAGCTTTCCCTACAAATCCATTAATAGATGTTGTTTCTGGTGCCACTAAAAAAGCAAATAATGATGAAGAGTCCAATGAAAAAAACCAAAAAGACAAAACTAAAGTAGATACTGTGTCAGGTGCTACACTTAAAAAAGGATAAATGTAACTGAAATTTAAGCAATAAAAAAGATATGATTGAAGTTATTTACTTAACATAAATGGCTACTAAATTAGCAAGTTCAGACGAAAGGGATGATATAAATGAGTACAATAACATTAGATCCAATTACAAGATTGGAAGGACATTTAAAGATTAATGTAGCGCTTGACTCAAGTAATACTGTAACTGCAGCTCAAGCTTCAGGAGGGCTTTATCGAGATTTTGAAAATCTTCTTTTAAATAGAGTGCCAAAGGACGCAGCTTTTTTAACACAAAGAATATGTGGATTATGTCCTGTCTCCCATGCAATATCTTCAGCAAAAGCAGTAGAACAAGCAGCTAAATTTACTCCGAATTTACAAGGAATGCTTCTAAGAAACCTTATACAAGGATCAAATTATATTTCAGATCATATATTACATTTCTACCATTTAGCATTAATGGATTATGTTAAAGGTCCACAATCACATCCATGGACTCCAACGTATGGTCAAGACTACAGATTTAATTCAACTGATAACCAAACTTTAGTTGATAATTACATAAAAGCATTATCAATTAGAAGAAAAGCTCATGAAATGGGAGCAATATTTGGTGGAAAGCTTCCACACGCTGCTTCTATTGTTCCAGGCGGTGTAACTGCAATACCTTCAGCAGCAGATATAACTAAGTTTAAAAGCAATTTAAGCGAAATAACAACTTTTATTACAAACACATATCAAGCTGATGTTAATAAGTTGGCATCAACGTATAGTGATTATTATAAGATAGGAAAAGGTTATGGCAATTTAATCGCATATGGTGTGTTTGATACAGATACAAATGGAACTAAATTATTCCCACAAGGTACTGTAACTAATGGGGTTATAGGTAGCTTTAGTCAAGATAATATTAAAGAATACGTAGGTCATTCATGGTACTCATCACAGTCAGGAACAAATCCAGCTTCTGAAAGTACAACACCAAGTTATGGAAAATCAGGAGCATATACTTGGCTTAAGGCGCCAAGATATAATGGACAACCTTATGAAGCAGGTCCACTAGCAAGGGCATGGATAAGTGGATATTATAAAAAAGGTGTATCAGTTATGGATAGACATATGGCAAGATACACTGAAACTGCTAAGATTGCAAATAATCTTAGTAAATGGATTGATCAAATACAAGTTGATACAAGTGGATATACTGATATAGGGACTCCAGCTTCAGGAAGTGGAATTGGATTAACAGAAGCACCAAGAGGAGCACTAGGACATTGGGTATCAGTAGCAAGTTCAAAGATATCAAAATATCAAATTATCACTCCAACTTGTTGGAATGCATCACCAATGGATGATAGTGGTAATGTTGGCCCAATTGAAAAAGCTTTAATAGGAACAACCATAGCAGATATAACCCAGCCAGTTGAATTATTAAGAATTGTTCACTCTTTTGACCCATGTACAGGATGTTCAGTGCATGTAATGTCACCAGATGGAGTGGAAATGTCTAAGTTCATAATACAACCTTTAGGAATTTAATTATGAATAGTACTGTCATTATTGGAATAGGAAATATACTTTTAAAAGATGACGGTGTAGGAGTTTGTGTTATAAATCAATTAGAAAAGGAAAATCTTCCATCTGCTATTGAATTAGTAGATGGAGGTACTTCTACATTAGATACATTAAGTTATTTTTTAGAATATAACAAGGTGATAATTATAGATTGCTTAAAAGCAGGATATAAGCCAGGAACTATTTATAAAATTAATCCAGAGGATATTAACGGTTATAAAAAGGAAAATTTATCAATACATGATGTTCAGATATTAGATGTAGTTCAAATGGCAAATATGCTTGGTAAATTCCCTAAAGTTGTAATATTTGGGATAGAACCTGAAGAAATATGTTTAGATACTGAAATAACTGAAACCATGAAAAATAAAATTCCTGAAATCATAAAACATATTAAAGCTGAGCTTAATAGGAAAGAAGATGAACTAAATATAGGATAGGTGAATGCTTATGCATGAAGTATCAATTATAGAAAATACCATAAAAATTGTTCAAGAAAAGGCAAAGGAAAATAACTTAAAGAATGTATCTAAAATAACTATAAAAATTGGAGAGCTTTCTGGCGTAATGTCAGAATCTTTGGAATTTGCATTTCAAGGTATGTCAAAAGGAACTATAGTTGAAGATGCAAAGTTATTAATAGAAAAAGTTGATGCCAAAGCCTTGTGTGATGATTGTAATATTACATTTGAAATAGATCATTTTAATAAATTATGTCCAAACTGTAATAAGTTCTCCACTAATATCTTAAGTGGATATGAGCTTTATGTTAGTACAATTGAAGGAGAATAGAGATGAGTGAAATTAAAGTAGTAACCAATATACTTCAAACAAATGATGAAATAACTGCCAAAAACAAAAAAATATTAGATGAAAAAAGAATTTATGTTGTTAATTTAATGAGTTCACCAGGTTCAGGTAAAACTTCAATACTTGAAAAAGTTATTGCTAAATTAAAGAATGAAATAAAAATTGCTGTAATAGAAGGTGATATTTATACAACTAAGGATGCAGAAAGAATTGAAGCACAAGGCATACCAGTTGTACAAATAAATACAGGTGGAGCATGTCATTTAGATGGAGATATGATCAAAAATTCACTGGATTCATTAAATTTAGATAGCATGGAGCTTCTTGTAATAGAAAATGTAGGAAACCTTGTGTGTCCTGCTGAATTTGAGATTGGTGAAGATATCAAAGTTAGTGTTTTAAGCACCACAGAAGGAAATGATAAGCCACTTAAGTATCCTTTAATGTTTGAAAAAAGTGGAGCAGTTATTTTAAATAAAATAGACTTGTTGCCATTTACTAATTTTAACAAAGAAGAATTTTATAAAGATATAAAGTCTTTAAATGCTAATGCTGTAACCTTTGAAACAAATTGTATAAAAGATGAAGGAATAGATGAATTTTGTTCATGGTTAAAGGACAAGGTTATTGAAAAAAGAAAATAATAAATAGGATTTTAGGAGGAAGAGTAATATGCCAAGAATAGGATTTCCAGAATTAATAGTTATATTAGTAATTGCTTTAGTAATTTTTGGACCAGGAAAACTTCCATCAGTAGGTAAATCTATTGGAGAAGCAATTAAAGAGTTTAAGAAAGCATCAAATGATTTAACAAAGAATGATGATGATATTGCTGCTACTGAAGCAAAAACTGAAGAGATAAAAGAAGAAAAGAAAGACGAGAAAAAAGAAGAAAAGTAGGAGTGAAGGTATGGTAAAGAGTGAACAGATTGTTCATATAGCACATGTTCTAGAGAAATTCAGAAAAGTAATAATAGGAATATTTGCTATTGTTATTATTGCCACAGCAGCAATGTATTTTCAGGTGGATTATATTATAAAGATTTTAATTAAACCACTTAATGGGATTGATTTATATTTTATGACTCCTGTTGAAGGCTTTATGGCAAAAATGAAGGTCGCATTTTTAGGCGGAGTTATAGTTTCTTCTCCTATAATAACTTATTTATTAATATCTATCGGAGCTTCAAAAATTGATAAGAAAGTTAGAAGGTTGCTTTATTTTGTTATAATTCCACTTGCTGTAGCACTATTTATAGGCGGCATTTTATTTGGATACAAATTTTTACTGCCATCAACTATAGGTTTCTTATTAGATTGTGGAAATGATTTTATGAAAGCAACTTTATCAGGCAGCGACTATTTTTCTTTTATAGGAACATTGCTATTGACTATAGGTATACTGTTTGAACTTCCACTCATACTCATTGCTTTGTCAAGACTCAGAATAGTTAATAGTAAAATGTTAAAAACCAAGAGAAAGTTTGCTGTAATGTTATCACTAATTACTGTAGCAATTGTTTCCCCTTCATTAGATGCTGTAACTTTTATTTTAGTAACTATGCCTATAATAGCTTTATATGAAATTAGCATTTGGTGTATTTACTTATTAGAAAAAAGAGATAGGGCGCATAAATACTGATTTTAGAGGTGATTATATGGCTGATGAAAATATAAAAGATATGTCTGTGGTGGATCACCTTAGAGAGTTAAGAAAGAGATTAATAATAAGCATTATATTTGTGGCTATAGCAGCAGGAGTAATATATGATAAGGTTTATTACTTAATAGAAATATTGATGTATCCTATAAAGAAGTTTGATTTAAATCTTGTCTATTTTTCAATAACAGAGGGATTTGTAACTAGAATGGAGTTAGCAATATTCACTGGTACTATAGCTGTAAGTCCAATTATAATATATGAAATTGCAGCATTTGTTAATCCAGGGCTCACTAAGAAAGAAAAAAAATTATTATATATAAATTTATATTTTATAGTTATCTTATTTCTTTTTGGTATGTTTTTTGGATACATATTATTAATACCACTAATCTTAAATTTTCTTATATCGTATGGGCAAGAGTATATGAATCCACTACTTTCAGGAAGAACATATTTCAGTTTCATAGGCATTTTTTGTTTTTTCATAGGCGTAGTATTTTTGATGCCTTATGCAATTGTAATTTTAGGAAAAATGTCATTGTTAAGTTCTAAAATTCTTAAAAAGTGGAGAAAATATATCATTTTCTTTGCTTTAACTTTAGAAGGTTTGTTCTTGTCGAATGCAGGATTATTTACTTGCATATTAACAATTTTACCCATAATAATACTATATGAAACAAGTATATGGATTGTTTATTTTATAGAAAAAAGAAAGAAGAAAGAGTAGAGTTTCGTATTTGAAACTCTACTCTACATTAAAAGAGATAAAGTTAAAATTTAATCTGATGTTTAGGAGGAAGTATTATGTGCTTAGCAGTTCCAGGAAAGATTTTAAGCTTACATGAATTTAGAGGAATTATAGAAATAGGTAATATGAAAAGAGAAGTTTTTATGCAGCTAATTCCAGATGCAAAAGTTGGAGAATATGTATTAGTCCACGCAGGTTGTGCCATAGAAAAAATTGATGAAGAAGAAGCAGCAAAAACTTTAGAACTGATAAAGGAGCTATCAGATAATGAAATTTGTTGATGAATTTAGAAATGGAGACTATGCTAAAGGCCTTGTGAAATTAATACAAAATATTACTAATGAAAAAATAAATATAATGGAAGTGTGTGGAACTCATACTATGTCAATATTTAGATATGGAATAAGGTACATACTTCCTGAAAATATAAAGATAATTTCAGGACCAGGGTGTCCTGTATGTGTTACTCCTCAAAGTTATATTGATACAGCTTTAGAGTTAAGTTTAAATAAAGACGTTATAATTGCAACTTTTGGAGATATGATGAGAGTGCCAGGTAAGACAACTTCCTTAATGAAAAGAAAAGGAGAAGGAGCAGATATTAGAATTGTATACTCACCAATGGATGCACTCACACTTGCAGAAAACAATTCATCAAAAAAAATAGTTTTTCTTTCAGTTGGATTTGAAACAACAACGCCAATGACTGCAATAACAGCAGTAGAAGCAAGAAAGAAAGGAGTAAAAAATTTATTTTTTTTAACTGCTCATAAAATAGTTCCACCTGCCATGAAGACTCTTGTAGAGGATAAGGAAATTAATATAGATGGATTTTTACTTCCAGGGCATGTTAGTGCTGTTATAGGTAAAAAGCCATATGAATTTTTAGGCAAGGAATATAAAATTCCAGGAGTTATAGCTGGATTTGAACCCTTAGATATACTTGGCGGCTTAAATAAACTTATTAATATGATAAATGAAAAAGATTATGACGTAATAAATGATTATAAAAGAATAGTCAGGGATTGTGGGAATCCAGAGGCTTTAGGGTATTTACATAAAGTTTTTGAAGTTACTGAAAGTGCTTGGAGAGGAATTGGTATTATTCAAAGTAGCGGATATAAATTCAATAAAGAATATGAAGATTTTGATGCGATAAAGCATTTTAATATAGATTATAAGGATTATGATGGAAGTCCAGGCTGTAGGTGTGGTGATATACTTAAAGGAAAAATAACTCCTTTTGAATGTCCACTATTTAAGAAGGCCTGCACACCTGAAAATCCTGTGGGCTCTTGCATGGTATCTTCAGAAGGTACTTGTGCTGCTTATTATAGATACAGTATATAATTTGCAGGGTACAGTTTGTACCACTTAGGGTACCCTATGGGCAATTTACAGTTTTAGGGGATATTTCTTGGAAATATCTTAAGTTATTTTAATAAGATTTATGTGATGTTTAGCTGTTGTAACACTCCCACTATATATGAAACTCCTTTTCTTGAAGTTAGATGAGTACTCACAGAGCATACGACCATCATCAAATCATAGATTTGAACTTTCACTTATCTGCTTAAGTGAGAGCTAACAGCGACATGACCATAGACAGAGTACCCCTTAAGGGTATAAGTTCAACTAAGATTCACATGGAGACCAAATCCAATCTTAATAAAGTTTCACTTGATTAAGGGAAATAATTATAGATATATAATAGGAGGAACAAATATGGAAGAGAGAATTTCATTAAGTCATGGTAGTGGTGGAAAACAAACTAATAACCTAATTAATGATTTATTTATAAAGTATTTTAATAATGAAATTATAAGTGAAATGAATGATTCAGCGCAAATTAGTCTAGATGGCAGCAAGAGAATTGCTGTCACCACAGATTCCTTTGTAGTTAATCCCATATTTTTTAATGGGGGAGATATTGGAAAGCTTGCAGTTTGTGGTACGGTAAATGATTTAGCCGTGAGTGGAGCTAAACCTTTATATTTAACCAGTGCATTTATTATAGAAGAAGGATTTGAAATAGAAAAACTAGAGATGATTGTAAAATCTATGGCAGATGCAGCAGAAGAAGCTAAGATTCAAATAGTAGCTGGTGATACTAAAGTAGTTGAAAAAGGTGGAGTGGATGGAGTATTTATAAATACATCTGGGATAGGCACAATTTATGAGAATACAAATATTAAAGCATATAATGCCATGGCTGGAGATGTGGTTATTGTTAATGGAACTTTAGGTGATCATGGAATGACTATCATGTGCCAAAGAAGCGGAATAGATATAGAAGGCGAGTTAAAAAGTGATTGTGCACCTTTAAATTCCCTTGTGGATTCAATGCTCGAAGTATGTTCTGATATTCATGTCCTAAGGGATGCTACAAGAGGTGGAGTTGCAGCTGTTTTAAATGAAATTGCAGAAATGAGCAAAGTATCCATTGAACTAGAGGAAAGTTCAATTCCTATAAGCGAAGAAGTAAAAGGAAGCTGCGAACTTTTAGGATTAGATCCGTTATATATTGCCAATGAAGGTAAATTATGCTGCTTTGTACCAGAAGCTTATGCAAATCAAGTATTAGAGGCCATGAAAAAACATTCACTTGGGGTTAATGCAGCGATTATTGGCAGAGTTATAGAGCAGGTTCCACAAAAAGTATATTTAAAAACAATCATAGGTGGAAAGCGAATAGTAGACATGCCTTCAGGTCAGCAGCTGCCTAGAATATGCTAAATTAGGTATATGAAAGAAAATAGACAGAGGATTGACTTGTTAATTTTTTGATAATGTCTTAGGAATGAGTTAGATAAAAATCATTTGGGTTAGTCTAGCAGCTATCTAGGATATTTTAAGCTATAGGAAGGTGTTATGTTATGAAGAGATTATTTTTGAAAGTAGAGGGGATTGTTCAAGGGGTAGGTTTTAGACCTTTTGTTTATAATGAAGCTCTAGCACTTGATTTAAAAGGGTGGATTAATAACAATTCAGAGGGTGTATATATTGATGTAGAGGGAGAAGAAAAGAAGTTAAATGACTTTATTAATAATTTAAAACTTAAAAAACCTTCATTAGCTAAAATAGAAAATATAATCATACAGGAAAAAGAGCTTATAAATTATAAAAGCTTTGACATTAGAGAAAGTGAAAGAAAAGATGAAAAGATTACTTTAATTTCTCCCGATGTGGCTACTTGTAAAGATTGTATTGAAGATATTACAAATCCATCAAACAAAAGATATAGATATCCATTTACAAATTGTACAAATTGTGGTCCAAGATTTTCAATAATAAAATCTATTCCATATGATAGAGATAACACAACCATGAAGAAATTTAAAATGTGCAGAGAATGCAATGAAGAATATACTGATCCAGTTAACAGAAGATTCCATGCACAGCCTAATGTTTGTAAGGAATGTGGTCCTGAGCTTTGGATTCAGGATTTCAAAGGAATAAAGATAGAAACTAAGGATGTATTAGGATGGACAAGAAAAAAACTTAAGGAAGGCAAAATTTTTGCTATTAAAGGCCTTGGGGGATTTCATTTAGTTTGTGATGCTGAAAATGAAGAAGCAATAAATATATTAAGAACTAGAAAAAAAAGACCACACAAATCTTTTGCTGTTATGATGAAAGATATAGACAAGGTTAAAAAATATTGTTATGTAAATGAGGAAGAGGAAAAAGTACTTATAGGCACAAAGAAACCAATAGCAATACTGGATCAGATTGATAGTTACAATTTATTAGAATCAATAGCACCAAAGCAAAAGACATTAGGAGTTATGCTGCCTTACACCCCGCTACATTATTTACTATTTGAAGATAAGGTTGAAATTTTAATTATGACAAGTGCAAATGTTAACGGATTACCTTTAGAATATAATAATGAAAGTGCAATTGATAATTTAAAGGATATTGCAGATTATTTTTTATTACATAATAGAGACATTTATATGCCAATAGATGATTCAGTAGTAAGGGTAGTAGATAATGAAGTTCGCATAGTAAGAAGAGCAAGAGGATATGTGCCTGAGCCTATAAAAATAGAGAATCCAAAAGAAATCTTAGCTTGTGGTTCAAATATGAAAAACACTTTTTGCATTGGAAAAGAAAATTATTTATTTTTAAGTCAATACAATGGGAATTTAGAAAATATAGAAACAATTGAACATTATAAGAATAATATAGAACATTTTAAAAATATATTTCATTTCACTCCCAAGTATATTGCTTGTGACATGCATCCAAATTATGCTTCTAGTGAATATGCATATAATTCACCCTTACCTAAAATTCAAGTTCAGCATCATCACGCACATATTGTAAGCTGCTTAGTTGAAAATAACATAAATAAAAAAGTTATTGGAATTGCTTATGATGGAACAGGTTATGGAATTGATGGAAGGATCTGGGGAGGGGAGTTTTTACTTTGTAATAACAAAGAATTTACCAGATTAGGACATTTAGACTATATAAAAATGCCTGGTGGTGACAAGGCTGTTAAGGAGCCATGGAGAATGGCTGTAGCATATATATATAAGATTTTTAAGTCAAAGATATGGAAGGAATGCAGCTCAGATACACAAATGAGAGAAATATTAAATAGACTCTATGGAAATAAAGCAATTAATATAATAGCTATGATTGAAGCAGATATTAATTGCCCTGAAACCTCAAGTATGGGACGCTTTTTTGATGCTGTATCAAGCTTAATTGGAATCAGAAACCATATTACATATGAAGGTCAAGCTGCTATTGAACTTGAAGCAGCTGCTTCTAAGAAGAGTTTGGATTTTTATGATTATGATATACCTTTAAGTGAGGGTTATATTTTGAAACCAGAAAAAATTATTGTAGGTATTATAAAAGATAAATTAATTGGTGAAGAAGCATCTATTATTTCAGATAAGTTTCATAATACAATAATTAAATGCTCAAAAGATATGTGTAATCTAATTAGAAAAGATACAGGTGTTAATGAAGTAGCATTAAGCGGAGGGGTATTTCAAAATTCTTATTTGTTAAAAAATTTAATAAATGAATTGGAAAATGAAAAATTTACTGTGTATACAAATAAACTTATACCAGCAAATGATGGTGGTGTGGCATTAGGACAAATTGTCATAGCAAATGAAATATTAAATAAGAAATAGGATAAGTATATGTAATTATTTTTCATACTTTATCTCAGGTCTAGCCTGCAAATATGTTGAATGTAATTTTATTTTTTCATAAACTAGTGAGAGAGGAGAGGTTGATATGAACTTCCCATTAAAAAAACATCATAAATGGATACCTTATGGTATTATAGTACTACTATTGCATGTTATAGGAATACTACTTTTATTACCCAATATAACTAAATATCCACAGATAGTTGGACTTGGCTTTTTAGCTTATACACTAGGTTTAAGACATGCTTTTGATGCAGATCATATAGCGTCAATTGATAACACTGTTCGTAAATTAATACAACAAAAAGAAAATCCTTTAGGTGTTGGTTTTTTCTTTTCTATTGGACATTCCTCGGTAGTATTTATCATGTCAATATTAACTGTGTTTTCAATGAAATGGGCTCAAGAGAATATCCCTTATATAAAAACTATAGGCAGTGTAATTGGTACAACTGTATCAGGCAGTTTCCTTATGCTTATAGGATTATTAAATTTATATATATGGTTTGATATTTACAAACTATTTGTTGGAGTACGCAAGGGGAAATTTGATGAAGAGCATATGAATCAGATTTTATTACAACGAGGATTTGTTTCACGCGTTTTTGGATTTTTGTATCGTTTCATCAATAAGAGCTGGCATGTGTATCCACTTGGTTTTTTATTCTTTAGGAAATTATATTGTTAGACAATCTGTGGATAACTTTTGAAACAGACTAATCAACTAGGCTTAATATTTTAAAAGAATAAAAAAATAAATCATATTCGCCTGCCAGATTTTTCTCACATGCGTTCGAAAAGGCAGATGCGTAAAAAAAATCTACGGCTCCACAGTCGCCTGCGATTTTTTTATTTGGCTTAGGATTTGATACTGCATCAGAAGTAGCGCTTTTAGCTATTTCTGCAAATGCTGCAACCCAAGCTGTTCCATTTTCTATGATAATATCTTTGCCAATTCTTTTTGCTGCTGGAATGAGTTTAATGGATACCGTGGATGGAATATTTATGACTACTGCATATAATTGGGCATTTTCAACTCCTTTACGCAAGATTTATTATAATTTATCAGTAACAGGATTGTCTATAATAGCAGCCTTAGGTATAGGATTTATTGAATTAGCACAGATATTAACGCCTAAATTGGGATTGAATTACGGAATTTGGGAATGGATACAAAATCTTAATTTTGCTGGAATTGGATATGTACTTGTAGTTCTATTTATTTTATCATGGGCAATATCGTATATAATTTGGAAGGTATTCCGTTTGGAAAAGGTGTAAATAGATACATATCCTTGATGGAATGGGAACAAGTAGAGGTAAAAAAGTGAGAATTATAATAAACTACACAATTTCTAAATTAAAATCTGTTTAATGGTGTATGTAATGAAGATGTGTAAATCTTATAAAAAATATGTTTTGATTTTTATAAATTTTGATATAATATAAATAAGAAAAGCTTAGTGCTGGTAACACTAAGCAATCCTTAGAACAAAAGTAGATAGCCAAAATTTTATATTTGATGCTGGTCACTTTCACAAAGTGCTTATTTTATTTTAGGGCTATTAGATTAGATTTTTTAAATAATCTTAGAAAAAAGTGCTTATCTTGTTGGGATGGGGCACTTTTTTCTTTACTTTTAACTTCTATATCAAGGCCAATAAACTTAGCTTTATATTTTAAATGATATATGAAAAGATTATGCACATTATTACTGTAGAAATACCTCCCGCAGGAGTGTATTTCAATAAATTCATTATAGGAAATCTGCTTTTAGGCAGCCGGATTTTAAATGTTGGAGGGAACCATGGGAAAGGAACTTAAGCCATTAATTTATAATGAATACAAAGATGTATTTGATGTAATTGAAAATTTATTAAAAGATAATAAAAAGTTATTAATTGCAATTGATGGAAGATGTGGTGGAGGTAAGAGTACTTTGGGATTACTGCTTAAAGAGCAGTTTGATTGTAACATTTTCCATATGGATGATTTTTTCTTACCTCTTGAGATGAAAACTGAAGAAAGGTTAAAAAAGGCTGGCGAGAATGTTCACTATGAAAGGTTTGAGGAGGAAATATTAAAGCCTATTCAAAACGGAAAGTCTGTTACATATAGGAAATATCTGTGTAATATATGGGAATTTAGTCAGCCCATCAAAGTTGAATCAAAGAACTTAACTATAGTTGAAGGAAGTTATAGTCTTCATCCTAAATTAAGAAATTACTATGATTATAAAATTTTTATAAATGTTAATTCAAAGGTACAATATGAGAGAATACTAAAACGTAACGGAAAAGAAAAACTAGAAGATTTTCTAAATAAATGGATTCCTATGGAAGAACATTATTTTGCAGAATTAGATATTAGGAATCAATGCGATTTAATACTTGATACTACAATGATGACAATATAGATGAGTGAAGGTACTATAATAAGTTCAGATGAAGAGATTAAATGAAGTATGGAAATGAGAAAAAAGCAATTGAGTTTATGGTAAGGAAGGGATAACTTTCAGTATAATGACAATGGAACATTGGAAGTAATTTATATTTAAATGAATAATTACGAAAAGAGTGAAAAGTAATGAAGACATATAATAAATTAGTTAGAGATAAAATTCCAGAAATAATAAAAGCAGATGGAAGAGCATGTGATACTGTAATTGTAGCTGGAGATGAAAAGTACGAGCTTTTAGAAGCTAAATTACAAGAAGAAGTTAATGAATTTTTAGAAGATAAGAATTTAGAGGAATTAGCTGATATAATGGAGGTTTTGTTTGGACTTGCTGATAGCTTAGGTTATAGTGAAGAGGACCTTTTAAATGCTAGAGATAAGAAGAGAGAGGAACGTGGGGGCTTTAAGGAAGGAATTGTACTTAATTCTGTATTGTAAATTGTACATATTTAAACATGGTTTATTATAAACCTAGGGAAGTGAGGAGCATTATGCCCAAAAATGATAATATGCTAGCAATCTTATGGATGCTGAATTCACGTGCAAAAATAACTGCGAAGGAAATATCTGAAAGGTTAGAAATAAACATAAGGTCAGTTTATCGTTACATGGATGCATTGTGCGTTAGTGGAGTGCCAATAATATCGGAGCCTGGTCATAATGGCGGATATAGTCTGCTTAACAATTTTATTCGAACACCTTTGTTTTTTGATATTGAAGAGAAAAAATCACTTTTGCATGCTGCAACTTTTGCAATGGAAGCAGGCTATCCTTTTATAGAAGCACTAAATAGTGCAACATCAAAGTTAAAGAGGTTCTCGAATCAAGAACAAGAAAAAAATCTTAATCGTCATTTAGTTGGATTTGAAGTAGTGAGTCGTATTTGCAATCCAGCTGTCAAACCTATATTAAGGGAGATTGAACAAGCTGTTGCTAATGAATGCTCTATGGAAATTGAATACTGTACAGGTTATGAAGGGAATCCTAAGCATAGGGTTGTTGACCCATATGGGATGCTTTATTGGAACGATAAATGGTATGTTGTTGGATTTTGCCATCTTAGGAATGAAATTCGCAGCTTTAGGGTAGATAGAGTAGCAAATATTATAAGCACTCAAAATACGTTTAAGCGTCCTGAAGATTTTTCGGCTCGTGAGTTTTTTACAAAAAACTTATTATCCGATGTGGAAAGTAAGGAAGGACTTTGCAATTTAGTAATTGAGGGTAAATCAGAAGCATTGAATGACCTTTGTGCACATTGGTTTTTAGGATATCATCTGATAGAGCGAACTGAATGCAGAGCTAATTTTTTAATGGATGAATACTCAATCCATACTTATGTTCCTCACATTCTACTCCAATATGGTAAATCAATAAAGGTTCTTGAACCAAATAGTTTTAAAGATGCTATGGCAGCAATTCTTAAAGATTTGATGGCCCATTATCTTAACTGACCGAATTTGTCAGTGAAGATAATTTATAATAGATCAAGATGGAGTTTGAGACCATCTTGTAATAAATAGCAACAATTAAATGAATTTGGAGGAATAGAAAATGAAGAATACAGTATATCTTTATGTATTTGATACAATGGCAGACTGGGAAATAGGTTATTTAAGCGCTGAAATCAATTCGGGAAGGTACTTCAAAAAGGGATTAATGCCGCTAAAAATAGTAACTGTAGGAATTACTAAGACCCCTATTACTACAATGGGAGGTCTTAAAATATTGCCAGAAATTGAACTTAAGGAGTGTAGTTTTAAAGATGCTGTTGCTTTGATTCTACCTGGCGGGAATACATGGACAGAAGGAATACATGCTCCAATTATAGAAATGGCTGAAAAATATTTAGAGAAAGGTATTGTTGTAGGGGCAATTTGTGGTGCTACAATAGGACTTACTATGGGGGGAGTATTGGATAAGCGAGCTCATACAAGTAACGACCTTGGTTATCTTAAAATGGTCTGTCCTAGTTATGCTGGAGAAATGTATTATAAGCAGGAATGTGTAGTTACTGATGGAAGTTTGATTACTGCTTCTGGAATAGCTCCTCTTGAATTTGCTTTGCATATATTGAAAATTCTAGATGTATTCTCACCGCAAACCCTAGATTCCTGGTATAATCTTTATAAAACCCAAGAGTCAAAATATTTCTTTGAGTTGATGAAGTCAATTGAATAAAATAGCTTAAAGTGGGCAAGATAGCTACTTTTCACCACCTTTTACTATAGGATGGTTTTTGTTGGTAATATTGGCCACACCCTCCAAGGAATAAGGAATCAATAGTATCTCATTGTTTATGATTATAGTACGCCGATAATCAGTTAAGGTGTCGAAGAAAGAATCCATTGATCTCTGGAATTGCTTGGATGAGAAGATGCAATGACTAAAGTTAATAAGCATAATTAGTAGTTGGTTTTATTTATAAATTATGAAATTAATATAAAAAATTAGAATACATTGCTCTAAAATCTAAAATTTATGGATTGGGAATAGAAGTGTGATATATTGTCTACATTTATTTTAAAGTAACAAATACAAAAAATATGTTTTAATTTTAAAAATATTTGATATAATATAAATAAGAAATGCTTAGTGCTGTAACACTAAGCAATCCTTAGAACATTTATTTTGTTTTAGGGCTATTGAATTAATTTATATCATTTATAAATTGTAGAAAAAGCACTACAGATCTTTGTCGGATGGAGGAGTGCTTTTTTCTTTACTTTTAATTTCTATATCAATACCAAGAAATTTACTCTTGATTTTTAAATGATGCACAAAAAGATTATGTCTCAAAATTAATCTAATAACATATATAATTGATGCACATAATATAAAAGTAACTATCATATCCAATACCACCTCCTAAGCTAAAGTGAAATAACTCACTAATAACCCAAGGAGGAAAAAACGTTCAAAACCTCCACAGCCATCCTTCTGTGGTTGATATATTTACATTGGATATTGTACCACAATTATCTAGTAGTATGTAGTAGCAAATGTTGGCAAAACTATATTGGACAATTTAGGTAAATCAACTAGATAAAAGTAAGGAAGATGAAAAAGTTAAAGAAATTAGTTAATTCATAGGTCCATTTTAATAATTTTAATTTCATGGTAATATATAGATATATTAGATAAATTAATCATATTAGGATTAATAAAACATGATTGTGGGAGTAAAAGAATGGATAACCTTTTAAATGAATTATCAGAAAAACTCAATATTAAGGGTATAGAGGAACTAGAGCCCAAAACGATAATAGAAGAAAAGTATCTTGTACATAATAAATTAATTGTAAATTCTCAAAGAGGTAATTTATTAAAGGAGCTAAAAATTAGTTTAGAGGAATGTGAGAAATTCTATTTTAGTGTAGCTTTTATAAATTTTAGTGGGTTGCAGCTATTATTGGATTCTTTTAAGGAATTAGAAGAAAAAGGGGTAAGGGGAAGAATTATTACTTCGACTTATTTGAATTTTACTGAACCAAAAGCTTTGGAGAAAATAAAACAGTTTAATAATATTGATTTGAAAATATTTATAGCAGATAAAGAAAAAGGCTTTCACACTAAAGCTTATATCTTTGAAAATGAGGACAATTACAAAATAATCATAGGTTCTGCTAATATTACTCAAAGAGCATTAAAAAGTAATATTGAGTGGAATGTTATGGTTATTTCTAAGAAGGAAACAGATTTTGTTAATGAAGTTTTAGAAGAATACAATTCAATATACAATGAGACAGGCTTTGTAGATGAAGCTTTCTTGAATAAATATAAAAATTTTATAATTAATCTACGCAAAGCAGAACATAAGAATATAGTAGATTTTTCCGAATATGAAATTATTCAGCCTAATGTAATGCAAAAAAGAGCTATGGAAAATTTAGATAGACTTAGAAAAACAGGAGAAAATAAAGCTTTAGTTATAGCAGCAACTGGTACAGGAAAGACCTATATGTCAGCCTTTGATGTTATGAATTTTACTCCTAAAAAACTATTATTCTTAGTTCACAGGGAAGAGATTTTAAGAGATGCTGAAGAGACCTATAAGAACATATGTAAAAATAAATACATAAAAACAGGTTTTTACACAGGTAATATGAAGGATAATAATGTAAATTATCTTTTTGCAACAATACAAGCCATGGAAAGAAATTTAGACAATTTTGCTAAAGATGAATTTGAATACATAGTTATTGATGAAGCACATCACAGTACAAGTCCTACATATAAAAAGGTCTTAGATTATTTTAAACCAAAGTTTTTACTTGGAATGACAGCAACTCCTGAGAGATGCGATACAGGAAACATTTTTGATAGGTTTGATAATAATGTAGCAATTGAAATAAGATTATATGAAGCTTTGGAAAATGAACTTATTGTACCTTTTCATTACTTTGGAATAACTGATATTGACAGCGTAGATTTAGAAGGGGTAAAGCTTGATGATTATGCTGAGATATCTAAAAGGTTAATGATTAATTCTAGGGTGGAGTTCATTATAGAAAAGATGAACTTTTACAATTATGATGGAGATTATCAAAAATGCATAGGCTTTTGTGTAAATAAAGAGCATGCTATTTATATGGCAAAGGAATTTTGCAAGCGTGGGATAGACAGTATCGCATTAACAGGAGATGATTCTGTTGATAAAAGACAAACCTATATAAAGAAATTAGAAGATAATGCTGATTCTTTAACAGTAATATTCACAGTAAATATTTTTAATGAAGGTGTAGATATTCCATCAGTTAACCAAGTATTAATGCTAAGACCAACTAATTCGCCTATAATTTTTATTCAACAATTAGGAAGAGGTTTGAGAAAACATAGGGACAAGCGTTTCTTAACAGTACTTGATTTCATTGGGAATCATAATAAAGCCTTTTTAATGTCAATAGCTTTAAAAGGTGGCAGATATTATGATAAAGATAGCTTGAAGGTATCTGTAGCCACTGATTTTTCAGATATACCTGGTTGTTCAAATATTCAAATGGATAGAATCGCACAAGAAAGAATTTTAGAACAATTAAATACTGAAAATTTCAATAGCTTAAAATATTTAAAAGAAGAATATAATGAATTTAAAGGCTTAATAGGTGGTAAGATTCCTTATAAGTTAATGGACTATGTTAAATACGATGGAGCTCCAGATCCATTAAAGTATATTAAATATGCAAATACTTATCTTGAATTTTTAAATAAGGTAGAAAAAAGTTCTTATATTAAGGATTTATTAGAAGATGAGGCTTTTGTTAAAGTTATGAAAGAATTATCTAGTAAATTGCCAATAAAGAGACCACATGAATTCATAGTAATAAAATATCTGCTAGAGCATGAAAAAATAACTCTAGAGGAAGCAAAAAATGAAATGCTAAAGTATATGGATAATGTAGAGGACAAAACCATAATTCATAGCTTTAAGACCTTAAATCAAAGTTTTTATGATAAACGTGAAATAGAAAGAAATATTAAATGCTTCAATTATGAAGACAATATATTAGTGAGATTATTACCGTTTATGAGAATATTAAAAGCTGAAGCTTATAAAAATATAATAAAAGATATAGTGAATTTTGCTCTTATCACTTATGAAAAGAAATTCGGAAGTGAAAACTTTGGGAATCCATTTTTAAAGTTATATGAACAATATAGGATGGTTGATTTAGCATTATTATCAAATTCTGAAAAGAAACATTCTTCATATAGGGATGGTGGTCTTGCAGTGAATGGTAAAGAATACTTTTTATTTATTGAGTTGCATAAAGATGCGGATATTAAGGAAAGTATTAATTACAAAGACAAATTTATAAACGATAGAATTTTTCAATGGCAGACACCAAACCAAACTCCTCAACATACAGATAGAGGTAAAGACATTATTTATAATGCAGATAGAAATGTAAATCTTCATTTATTTATTAGAAAATATAAAGAGATAGATGGAGTAACTCAACCGTTTATATATATTGGGAAGGGAAATGCAATAGAATTTGAAGGGGAAAAACCAATTACAGTTAAATTGGAACTTGAACATAAAATGCCAGATAGATTATATATTGAATTTACTAAAAAGGTATAAAAAAAAGACAATTGACACCAAAAGAGGTCAATTGTCTTTTTTGTAAAGCTTAAAAGTTACATTTAAACTGAAATTATTTATCCAATAATTTATTTATGGTTGGAATATCAGCAGGAGCCCAAGTTAAGCTCTCTAGATAATCCTTAGCAAGCCAAAGTAGCTTGGCATGTTCATTAGCCTTAGGAGTACCAGCAACTAATTTACATTTTACAGTTATCAAGTTAACTATAACATTGTCATATTCATGAGTGTTATCATAAAATACATCTATAAATTCAATTGTGCAATCAAGCTCTTCTTTTATTTCTCGAACTATAGCATCACCAATACTTTCACCTTGTTCAATTTTCCCACCAGGAAACTCCCAAAACTTTCCTAGTGACATATCCTTTGAGCGTAAAGCACATAGTATTTCGTTATTTTCATTTTCAATTATTGCGCCGACAACCTTTACTGTCTTTTTCATTTATAATCACCTCTAAATAATAGTAGCATATGGGAAAAAATAAATCACTATGGATATTACTAAAACTTTACCTTATGAGGATGAAAGTATATTATTATTGATATTAAAATGATGAACAAAAAATTAGGGTTAAGAATTAATTTAATTATAAATTTCAATAAGTATAGAAACATAAATAGAATTAATAATTACTAGATTGATCTATGATATAATCTTATATTTTATAAATTTGAGAAAAAATGGAGTTTTAATATTCTGTTTTTAGTATTATAATGTATATTATGGTTAATTATGATATTTTAAGTAGAAAGGGGAAAAATAATGGATGTTTTACTAGGAATAATTTTCTTTTTTAGCTTTTTAGGATTGATAGGTACAACGTTAATTTTTATATACTCAAAATTTAAGAGAGATAATAAGTTTGAACCTAAAAAGTTATTAAAGATAATAAAGGGATTAGCGATTGTTTTTGTAGTATCATTAGTTCTTGGAGGCATGGTAGGAGGTCATAATAATGACACTAAAGCAGTACAAGCACAAGCTCAGCAAGAACAAAATGATGGAAATGTAAAAGACAAAGCAATTAATAGTGGAAAATATACTGGAACACTTAAGAATGGGAAAAGAGAAGGTGATGGAACATTTACAGCTTCAAATGGAGATACTTATAAAGGTGAGTGGAAAGATGATAAAATGAATGGACAAGGAATTTTAAATTATGCAAATGGGGATGTTTATTCAGGAAATTATGAAAAAGGATTAAGATCAGGAAAAGGAACATTTACCTGGAAAGAGAGTAAAGATACATATAATGGAGACTGGAAAGCCGATACAATGAGTGGGCAAGGCGTTTATGAATTTGGTTCAGGTGAAAATGTAGGAGATAAGTATAATGGTGAATGGAATAACAACAAAATGGAAGGAAAGGGTACATATACTTTTAAAGATGCAAAAACTTTAGCTGGAACATGGAAAGATAATAAATGCATTTCTGAAAGTAGATAGGAGGTGATACATATGGCGAAAATTAATTATCCTAAAATAAATAAAAAAATTCAAGATTTCATATATGAAGAGGAAGGTAATATAAGTAGAGATAAAGTACTGTTTATTGGATCAATGTTAGTTATTCTAGCAGCAATGATACCGTCAAAGGCATTTGCAGCGCACAGATCTCATGCATCACATGCTTCACACACATCATCAGCAGCACCAAGTGGACATGCATCTCACGAATCACATGCATCGCATGTATCATCATCTACAGGAACTAATGATTATGGCACTAACTCAAGTACATCAGGGTCAAGTAATTCAGGTGCAACTCAAAGTAATTCAAATTCAGCAGTATCCAGTTCTTCAAATAATGCTAGTACAAATACTGAATCATCAGCAAATACGAATGCAGCTTCAAAAGCACCTGCTGAAACACTAGCAAAAGCACCAGGAACACCTAAAGCACCAGATGCAACACCTGATTTTTAGTAGAAAGTAGAGAAAATATATGAGTGATAAATTAACAAAGGAAAATTATAATTCTATAGTTTTTTATATTAACAAAGATATATATAATGTTAAAACTATAATGAAGGCAGCATATAGTTTTATAGAAGATTTTTATATTTTTTTGAATTATGTAGATAGCAATATTGAGGTTGTTTTAGAAAGTAAAGAGCAAAAGAGCAGCGAAGAAATGAAAAAATACAAAGGTGAATTTCATAATGAATTATTAAGGCAGAATGTTAGGTTCATTGTTGCGAAGGATACAAAAAATATTAGGGAATTAGTTATGGGAAGAGCCTTATATGATACATGTATTGAGTATGATGAGCCAAAAGAAGAAATTGAAGAAAATAGTTCAAGGTTAAAGGATGAGTTTGATATATTAGTAAATTGGTTTGATAAAAATGAGGGGTAGTGTTATGCAGCAAATTGAAATGAGTTTAGTCATATATAGTAGGGGCATAATACTAGAAGGCTTCGAGGAATTTAAAAAAATAGTTAAAAGTAACATAGAATTTAAAGAAGATAGAGCCATAGTTACATTTGAGGCGGATGATGAGTATGTTATGAAAGAATTTTCAAATTATGTAATAGCACTAAGTGCTGCAGAGGTATAGCAGAAAATGATAAACAACATATATTTAACTTTAATAATATTATTTCTTATAAGCATTAGTGTAATAACATTTATTACTGACTTTAATTATGGAAAAATTCTAAACAAGCATTTAGGATTGTTCATGAAAATAGGGCTTATAATCCAACTTTTATATAGTATGTATTTGATATTATATGAAAAGCAAATTTTTAATTTTAGCGGATATATAATAAATTTATTAATAGGCACATTGATTTCAATTTGCCTATATTATTTTGATATTTGGGGAGCTGGAGATTCAAAGTATGTAATTTTAATACTTTTAGTAGAACCAATAAATATTTTTCAAAATAATGGAGTTATTGCTTTTCAAGGATTAATGCTTTATATTTTCACATTTACTATGGCTCTTATATATTTATGCGGTGAGAGTTTATATTTCTTTTATAAGGAAGTTCCAACTTTAGAACGTGAAAATTTTTTTAGGACCATTAATATAAAAGAATTTTTATTAAAGTGGTTATACTCCTTTTCAATTATAACAATTATTTATAAAATAATTGATTTAGTATCAAGAGGATTTTTAAACAATAATGTTTTAATTATTAGGTTTTTAGTTGTTATTCTAATGTTCTACTTTTTAGATAAGATGAAGAAAAAAGGAGTAGTTGTTATTACTGTTATTTTAGCTGTAGTAGCAACTTTAGTTGATTATTTCATAAAAGGATATAGTAGCGGAATTATTATAGATTATAAGATATTATTTTTGGTTTTAATTATTATAATTATTAGAAATTTATGCTCAAGATACAATTATAAAAAAATAAAAACAATTTCAGTAGAAGAAGGGATGGTACTTTCAGCTGGCACCTTTATTGGATTTATAAATTCTAGAGTTAAGGGCCTGCCTGCATTTAAATCAGAATCAATCCATTCAAGGATAACTGTAGAAGAAGCAGAAAGTGTTAAAAGATGGGCAAAAAGTAAATACGGACAGGAACACATTTATATTGTAAGACAGATTCCTTTTGCAGCATTTATATCACTTGGGGCGACTCTAAGTATTTTGCATTTCATAATATAAATAAGGAGTATATTAAATGGAGTTAGTAGGAAAAATCACATATGATAATTTAGAAATAGAAGATAATTGCATATTAGTTATAAAAGATAAGGATTATGAGGAGTTTAAACCTGGATTTTTAGCTTACATATTAGAAAGTAATATACTACCTAAGGAACTAGAAGCAGATCTTTTAAGAAAGAGTGTTAAATTTGTTAGTGGGATTAATATAAGCAAACTAGTTTCTGGAGATGTAGTGAAAATAAACGTAACGAAAAATTCTTTGAAGGTTTTATATAAAGCTAACGCTTCAGAGCAAATTATTTTAACAACTAATCAATGCAATAATAATTGTATAATGTGTCCGGATTCAGATGGAATAAGGAGTATACGTCATAATGCTGATGTAAATATTATAAAATTAGCTATTAAATTGATGGATGATAATACTAGATATATATGTATAACTGGTGGAGAGCCTACCTTTTTAAGAGAAGAGTTATTTCATATTTTAGATATATGCAGAGATAGATTCCATAATACTGAATTTGTAATGTTAACCAATGGAAGAACTTTTTATTATGAAAATTATACTAAGGAATTTATAAAGCATTGCCCAAGTAACATTATTATAGGAATTCCACTTCATTCTCATAAGGAAGATGTACATGATGAAATTACAAGGGTTAAAGGGAGTTATGTACAAACAGTTAATGGAATGAAAAATTTATTGAGATACAAACAACTTGTTGAAATAAGAATTGTAATAAATAAACTAAATTATTTAGATTTGAACAATATAGCAAAGATGATTACTAGAGAATTTTCTGATTGTTATAGAGTAAACTTTATTGCTATGGAAATACTGGGTAATGCATATGCAAATCGTGAAGAAGTCTGGGTTGATTTTATTGATTTTAAAGAACAATTAGAAATGGCATGTTTGACTTTGTTATCTAGCGGAATTCGTGCCTATATCTATAATATTCCATTATGCTATATCGATAAAAAGTTTTGGAGTATTACTAAAAAAAGTATAACAGGCTACAAAGTTAAATATGGAGAAGAGTGCGAAGGGTGTACAGTAAAAGAAAAATGTGGAGGCTTCTTTTATTCCACTAAGAAATTTAAAAACTTAAAGGGAATAGGTATAGTATAATGGATAATTTGACTAATGCAGATTATAAGATAAATTACTTTAATTTTGAAGAAATGAAGGATAAGTTCTTAATTACTAATGATTTAGGAAGATATTTATTTATTGATAAAAATCATATGAAGAGCATACTTAAACAGGATTTTAATATTCCTAAAGCTCAGCTTAAATCTTTAGAAGATAATTATTTTATCTATAAGGATAAAGAGGTATTTATTGAAAAAGCTTCAAGTAAACTGAGAAAAATGAAGAATTACCTTAATGATGGGACGCAATTGTATATATTTGTTTTAACGACTTTTTGTAATTTAAGCTGTATATACTGTCAGGCATCTGCGTACAATAAGGCAGAAAACTGTGGAGATAATCATAAATTTATGACAAAAGGAATAGCTAAAAGAGCAGTTGATATTGCCCTTCAATCTCCATCTATGAATTTGACCTTTGAATTTCAAGGAGGGGAACCACTTGCAAATTTTGAAGTTATAAAATATATTGTAAGCTATTCAAAAGAAAGAAACAAAGAATTAGGAAAAGATATATCCTATTCAATGGTTTCTAATTTAACATTAATAAATGACGAAATGATAAACTTTATTATTGAAAATAACATAGGGGTATCTACATCTATTGATGGACCAGAAACACTACATAATAGAAATAGAAAATATAATAAGGGAAATAGCTTAGAAATAACAAAAAGCAAACTAGAGCTACTTAATAAAGCATCCAATTTTTCAAGATCAGTACAAGCTATACAAACAACAAGTAAATTTAGTCTTGATTATCCAAAAGAAATTGTTGATGAATATGTGTCACTTGGAATGAATTTAATTTTTGTCCGCCCACTAACTCCAATGGGATATGCAGCAAAACATTGGGGAGAAATTGGATATACAGCAGAAGAGTATTTAAACTTTTATAAGAAAACCTTAAATTACATAATAGAGCTGGCAGTTAAAGGCGTAAATATAAAGGAAGCAAATGCAGTAATCTTATTAAAGAAAATCCTAAACAATGATCCAATAAACTATATGGAATTAAGATCACCTTGTGGAGGATCTATAGGACAGCTTGCGTATAATTATGATGGAAATATATATACCTGTGATGAAGGAAGAATGCTTTCAGAAATGGGAGATGAAAGTTTTAAACTTGGTGATGTATATAAAAATACCCTAAAAGATTTAATAAAAAATCCGGTATGCAAAACAGTAGCTGTATCCTCATGCCTTGAAGCAATTCCAGGCTGCGAGCAATGTGCATATAGCCCATATTGTGGAGTATGTCCAGTTTGTAATTATGCTCAGTATGGCAATTTGTTTGCTCCGAATGTTAATTCTTATAGGTGTAGAATTTTTAAAGGGATGCTTGAAATTTTGTTTGAGAAGATTGAAGATAATGATGGAGAGGTTATAGAAATTTTTAATGAGTGGATTAAGTAATATTAGGATTATAGAAAAATTTATTTTGTTAATATAATTATTGAGTAAAGAAAATACTTTATTATTCAGATGAGAAGCATGGAATTTTTAATATTATAAAATAGAGGGGGATTTATATGGGGGTTAGGTTTAGAAAAAGTATTAATTTAGGTGGAGGATTTAGAGTTAATTTAAGTCAATCAGGAATTGGCTATAGCTGGGGGATTCCAGGATATAGAATAACTAAAACTGCAAATGGAAAGGTTAGACAAACAGTATCAATACATGGAACTGGGTTTAGCCATGTAGAAGAAAGTAAATCGAAAAAAATTTCGGATAAAAGACAGCTAATAAATGAACAAAATGATATGGAATATATTTCGATTAAGTCTGCTTCAATAAAGAATTTTCAAAGTGTAGAGTATTCACAATTTATTGAAGGTATAAAACATATTGAAAAATCAGAGCAAAATCATAAGTATATAATGATAGGTATAGGATTAAGTGGTACAATGACATTAGTTTTTGGGCAGCTAGCTATAGCTATATTATTTTTTATGGCATTAATATTTAAATATTCAATTCATCCTAAAACAAAGATAAAATTAGAATATATTAGTGATGATTTAATTATGAAAAACTATAAAAATGTAGTTGAAAAATTGAAACAATTAAATAATGCTGATGGGAAGTGGCAGGTAAATCAATATTCAAATGTTTCTTAACCTCGAAGAAAATATGAAGCAGGTGCATCTCACCTTCTAAAGAGAATCCCTATTGTAATTAAAAATGAAGCACCATCATTTTTTGATACGGATATTGATATTATACAAGTATGCTTAAATCAAGAAAAACTTATATTTCTTCCAGATAAAATTCTAATATTTAAGGATAATGATATAGGCGTAATTAATTATAATAGCATTTCTATTAAACTTGAGCCTTCTCGCTTTATTGAAAATGGACATATACCAAGAGATTCAGAAGTCATAGATTATACATGGCAATATGTAAATAAAAATGCCTCCCTTGATAGAAGATTTAGCAATAATAGACAGTTGCCTATATGCTTATATTATGATATATATATATCCTCTGTGGAAGGATTAAACATTAATCTTCAAGTTTCAAATTCTGTTATTGCAGAAAGAGTTGTAGATGCAATGAAAAGTTATTGTAGAGATTAGTTTATTTGTTAAGAAAGAAATTAATGCAATTAGGAGAAAGTCAATGTATAATAAAAAGTTTTGGGATAATATTTATAAAAGTAAAATAGTAAATAAACCATCCTATGATTTATGGTTAAATAGATACACAAATATTTTGGAAAAATACAAGAATGAAGAAATAATTGATTTAGGATGTGGGATAGGAGCAGATACTTTATACTTAAGTGAAAAAGGGTATAAAGTGGTTTCGTGTGATTATTCAGAAGAAGCTTTAAAGAAATTAGAGGAAGCTATACCAAAATCAAAAACAATTCAAATGGACATTTCAAAAACTTTGCCTTTTGAGGATGTAAGCATAGGCCTAATAATAGCAGATTTATCTCTTCATTATTTTGATGATAAAACAACCAAAAATATAGTTAATGAAATAAGAAGAGTATTAAAACCTAATGGATATTTAATTGGAAGAGTAAATTCTATAAAGGATTTTAATTTTGGGGCAGGATGTGGAGAAGAAATAGAAAAGAATTTCTATTTGACAGAAGCTGGATATAAGAGGTTTTTTACTAAAGAAGATATACAGGTTTACTTTAGTGATTTTGTAATTGAGGTTTGTGAAGAGAATAGTGTTTTGAAGTATGGAAATGAAAAAAAGGCAATTGAATTTATGGTAAGGAAGCATTGGAAGTAATCTAAATTTAAATAAATAATTACGAAAAGAGTGAGAAGCCATGAAAACATATAATAAGTTAGTTAGAGACAAAATCCCAGAAATAATAAAAGCAGATGGAAGAGAATGTGATACTGCAATTGTAACTGGAGATGAAAAGTACAAGCTTTTGGAAGCTAAATTACAGGAAGAAGTTAATGAGTTTTTAGAGGATAAGAATTTAGAGGAATTAGCTGATGTAATGGAAGTATTGTTTGGACTTGCTGATAGCTTAGGATATAGTGAAGGAGATCTTTTGAAGGCTAGAGATAAGAAGAAAGAGGAACGTGGGGGCTTTAAGGAAGGGATTGTACTTAAAATTGTGAAGTAGTTCTTGAATTGCTATCGTATATATATCATTTTAAATTAGTTAGCTTTAAATAGAAATAAGGCTAACTAATTTTTTTATTTAAATAACATAAAAGAGATGTGATAAAACTCATAATCCTTAGAATATTCACATATTTTTATTAAATTTGGAAATTTATCATATATGGCAATAGAAATAATATTGTTATTATGGTAAAATACTCATATAAAAAGCAGAAAATGGGATTATTGAGGGGAAAATTATGAGAAGTTCTAAAATGCTTGAAGATGAAAAGATAAATATAAATGCAAAGGAAGCAGTTTTAACTGATGAAGGCACAGATATAAATAAGTTTAGAAATGTAAGTACAGGAAATGAAAATCACTTATACATTAAACTTAGAGAAAGCATTAAAAATGCAAAAGCTATTGATATAATAGTTTCTTTTCTTATGGATTCTGGAGTGAAAATGATTTTAGAGGATTTGAAAGAAGCCATAGATAGAAATGTAAAAATAAGAATTTTGACAGGAAGTTATTTAAATATCACATCTCCCTCTGCGCTCTATATGCTTAAGCGAGAACTTAAGGATAAAGTTGATCTACGATTTTATAATGTGCATAACAAGTCATTCCACCCTAAATCTTATATTTTTCATACTGAAAAAGATAGTGAAATTTATATTGGATCATCCAATCTTTCAAAAGGAGCCTTAACTGATTCTATTGAATGGAATTATAGATTCTTGCGTTCACAAAATCCTGAAGATTTTAATGTTTTTTATAATGAATTTGAAAATTTATTTCTGAATTATTCTGAAATTATTGATGATGCTGTAATGAAGAATTACTCAAAAAACTGGAAAAGACCACAGGTTTATAAGGATCTTGAAAAAGCTAAAGAAAAGGTTGCTGAAATAGAACCAAAAGAAATTGATGGAAATAAGATTATAGAATTTTTTGAACCAAAGGGAGCGCAGATTGAAGCTTTATATGAATTGGAAAACTCAAGGAAAGAAGGATTTGATAAAGGTTTAGTAGTAGCAGCTACAGGAGTGGGAAAAACATATTTAGCAGCATTTGATTCTATTAAGGCTGAAAGAGTTTTATTTGTAGCACATAGAGAAGAAATAATTAAACAGGCAGCTACAAGCTTTAAAAATGTCAGAAAATCAGAGGATATTGGCTATTTTTATAACAATATTAAGGATAAAGATAAATCAATGATTTTTGCATTGGTACAAACCTTGGGCAAGGATGAATATTTGAATGAAGAGTATTTTAAAAGAGATTACTTTGATTATATTGTAATTGATGAATTTCATCATGCAGTATCAAATAATTATAGAAAAATTATAGATTATTTTACACCAAAATTCTTGCTTGGATTAACTGCAACACCTGAAAGACTTGATTCAAAAGATGTATTTTCTATTTGTGATTATAATACAGTTTATGAAATAAGGCTTAGTGATGCAATTAATAAAGGATATCTTGTACCTTTTAGGTATTATGGAATCTATGATGAAACTGTTAATTATGAAAATATTGAATTTAAGAACGGGAAATATAGTGATAAAGAATTATAAGATGCATTGATGCTTAATAGAAGAGGCGATTTAATTTTAAATCACTATAAAAAATATAATTCAAATAGAGCATTAGGTTTTTGTACATCAAAAAAGCACGCAGAATATATGGCTAAATACTTTTGTGAAAATGGTATAGATGCTGTAGCAGTATATAGTGGAGAAAATGGAGAATATTCAAGGGATAGAACAGATGCATTGAATAAACTAACTAAGGGAGAAATCAAAGTGATTTTTTCAGTTGATATGTTTAATGAAGGTCTGGATATACCATCAATTGATTTGGTTATGTTTTTAAGACCAACACAGTCACCAACTGTATTTTTGCAGCAATTGGGGAGAGGTCTTAGAAAGCATAAAGATAAGAAGTATTTAAATGTTTTAGATTTCATAGGAAATTATAAAAAAGCTGATCTTTTACCATTCTTATTAAGTGGAAAAGCTTATTCTAGAATTGAAGTTAAAAAAGGAATATTCAACGAAGAAGAGTATCCAGAAGACTGTAGAGTAGATTTTGATTTTAGAATTATTGATGTATTTAAGAAATTAGCTGCTAAAGAAATGAATATCAAAGATAGGATTTTAGAAGAATTCTTAAGAGTAAAAGAAGTTGTAGGACATAGACCAAGCAGAGTTGAATTTTTCAATAATATAGATGATGAAATATATTCAGAAATAAAAAGAAATGATAGAAAACTAAATCCTTTTAATGATTATTTGAGCTTCTTAAAAGAAAACGGAGAATTATTTGAAAGTGAAGAAGCTTTATTTAATAGCATAGGACATGACTTTATTAGAATGATTGAAACTACAAAGATGAGTAAGAGCTATAAAATTCCTGTTTTTCTTGCATTTTATAATGGGGGGAATGTGAAGATGGAAATTGATGAAGAGGATGTCTATAGGAGCTTTTATGAGTTTTATTGGAAGGGTAGTAATAAGGTGGATATGCTTAGGGATAAGGGGACGGCAGATTTTGAAGCGTGGGACAAGAAGAAGTGGGTGAGGTTGGCTAGGGAGAATCCGGTTAGGGCTTTGGTTAGGAGTGAAGGGGATTTTTTTATGAGTAGTGAGAGTGTTTTGATGGAGTTGAATGTAGATATGCAAGATACTGTTGGTAATTATGAATTTACAAAACATATGAAGGATGTTATTGATTATAGAAGCATTAGGTATTATGAGGAAAGAAGTTTTGGTATACATTAATAATATATCCTAATTATGTTATTAACAAATACTTGAAAATTCACATACTAATAATATCTATCCTGCATATTTGGATTTTATACAAATTACAATAACATAGACCTAATTTGTATATAATTTTTCTATAACTACAGTTATATTTTAAGGACAAGTTAAATTAATTATATTATATACTTTTATGAGGTGAAAAATGATGAAAAACAATTTATTAAGTTTAATTAATCAAATTGATGACATAAAAATGAATTTCCACATTTCAAGTGGCACAGGTGTAAATATTATTTATGATACTTTTACATTTGCTGACTGGAAGCAAGAAGTTCAACTTGAATTACAAGATATTTACGACCAGACGAAAGATAATTTTATATGGGATACCTTGATAAAATTAAAACAAGGATTTAATGGTTGGAAGGATGAAAGAACATTTAATGAAGTTTCGGGAAGTTTAAATGCAATCAAAAAAAATATTGATAAATATTATCCTTTAGAAATAGCACGAATAAAAGGAGAAATTACTATGCAACAAAAAAGTCCTAAAATATTTATTAGTCATTCTAGTTCTGATAAGGAGTATGTTTCAAAATTAATTGATTTATTAGAAGGTGTAGGATTAAATCAAGAACTTATTTTCTGTTCATCTATTCCAGGTTATGGCATTCCATTGGATAATGATATTTATAGCTACCTAAAACTTCAATTTGAAACTCACAATCTTCATGTTATTCTTGTGTTATCAGATAATTATTATAAAAGTGTTGCATGTATGAATGAAATGGGTGCTGCCTGGATATTACAAAATAGATATACAACTATTTTGTTGCCTGGATTTGAATTTACAGAAGTTGAAGGAGCTATAAACCCACGACAAATTGGATTAAAACTTGATAACGAAGTAACCGAGGTTAAAGAAAAACTTGGTCAGTTAAAAGATTGTTTGTTGAATGAATTTGGATTGTCTTCTATTCCAGATATACGCTGGGAACAAAAAAGAGATTTATTTATTAACACTATAACTACTCAATGTTTTAAAACAAAAGTTAATGAGAGTACATACATAAATCTAACTACTAATGAGAAAGACAATAATTTTTCTAACGATGTAAAAGTTAATATAAGAAAGAAGATTGAAAAATCAGAAGAAGATTTAGATAATATTCAGAATAAAACAGATGAAGATTTATCTATAATTTTAGGCGATAGTAAAATAGAAGCTGATTCTGTTAAATCATTTTACAGAAAAATATTTGAGTATTTAATTATGAAACAGATTGATTTTGATAGTATCGTACCTTTTAAAACAGGTAATAAAAGGTATCTAATTAATAAAGAAAATAAACATATAAGTGGTAGTAAATTCTTTTCACCAATTCAAATAGAAAGATATTATATAGAAACGCATAAAAGCAAAAATAATGCAAGATTAGATATAATTAAGTTTCTAAATGCATTAAGTCTAGATGTTCAGTAAGTTTAACTATATAAAGGGATATACGAATTTTGTAATAAGCTGAATTTCAAATTATTCATAACAAAGAATATGAATCAGATAGTAAAAAGAAGTGTAATTACTTAAAATTAAAGCATTAAAAACATTTTCTGATTATGTTGGAAATATTACAAAAGAAGGTTCTAATCCCTAGGATTCAACGAGGGAGATATTAGTCCACATAGTACAAAGTACTAGAATAAATTGGTAAAAAAATTTAAGAAAACTTACTATAATAATATAACTGCATTTTCAAATGTTAAACAGGAAATAGATTTTAAGTTTATAAATGAAATCGAAGAAAAAACTTAGTCAAGGATGGAAGCTAAGAAAGGGATATTTAAAGAAGAATATCCGGAAGATTGTAGAATGGATTTTGATTTTTGGATTATAGATGTATTTAGGAAATTAGCAGATAAAGAAATGAATGTTAATGATTGCGTAAGAGAAGAATTTTTAAGAGTTAAAGAGATACTAGATCATAGACCAAGAAGGGTTGAGTTTTTTATAATATTGATGATGAGGTTTAGACGGTAATAAAGAAGACAAAAGTTCTTTGAATCCTTTTAATGATTATTTGTGATTTTTTAAAAGAAAATGATGAACTATTTGAAAATGAAGAAGCTTTATTTGGTAGCAGATGACATGACTTTATTAGAAAGCTTGAAAATACAAGCATGAGTAAGGGGTATAAGAGTCATATTGTCATTGCTTTTTATAACGGGAGAAAGGTTAAGATGGAAATTGATGAAGAGGGTGTTTGTTGGATTTTTTATGAATTTAATCGGGAGGGGTCTAATATGGTGGATATGATTAGATGTAATAGGACGGAAGATTTTGAAAGTTGGGATAACAAGAAGTATGTGAAACTTGATAAGGATAATCCTGTTAAGTTTTTAAATAGTTGCAAAAATATTAGTTGCAAGCTAATAAAAACGGCTAATCATAGAATAAAATGTAGTATAATGTAACCAATACTTAAAGTTATAATTTATGTAAAAAATAGAATAATCAAATTTAGGAGGCTAAAATATGGAAAGCAAATATTTTTATATCTCATCGGTGGGCAGATGATGATGATTATACTAATTTAACAACAAAACTTAAAGAAAATGGATTTGAGTTTTTAGATTATTCTGTTCCAAAACATAATCCATTAGATGTAGAACGTGTAAAAGAGATAGAAAGTGAACTTAGAGAGCAAGTTCGTCAATGTAATTACTTTATTGTTTTTGCTAAAATGGCAATGAATGATAGTCATTGGTGCAAATATGAGGTTGAAGTTGCAACGGAGTTTAACAAAACTATATTATCAGTAAAGCCATTTGCTTATAAAGGAAACATACCAACATATATTCAAAATGCTGATACTGAAGGTGGACCAGTAGGGTTCAATACACCTTCGATAATTAAGAAAATTAAAGAAAATTTGGATAAAAAGTAAGCTATACAAATTTTCATAGTGGATCAATTTATCAATGATAATAAAAAATATAAGGGATGGAGGATAAAAAGGTGGACTATTCGAAAATATGTTTTGTAGTAATGCCATTTGGTACGAAAACAATAAAAACTAAAAAGCAAAAAAGCAGTTTGTTTGGATTTATACACTTAAAAAATGATTATGCAATAAGTATGGATTTTGATTATATATACAATAACATTTTTGTTCCTGCAATACAAAGTGTAAAATTACCTGAAGGTGGATTTCTTACAGCAAAACGAACAGATAAGGATTTCTTTTCGGGTGATATTAGTCAGGAAATGTTTGAATATTTGGAATACTCAAGGTTAGTTCTAACTGATATAACAGGATTAAACCCAAACGTTTTTTATGAACTGGGCATTAGGCATCATTCTAGACCAACAGGGACTGCTATTTTTAGATTATTAGAGGCACCAATACCATTTGATATTAATCATATTAAGGCATTTCCTTATTGTTATGATCCTCAAGAACAGATAAAAGAATCAATAGAATTAGTCAAAAACGTTTTACTAGATACATTAAAATATAATAAATTAGATAGTCCTGTTCAGGTTGCGTTAAAATCTCAGCAGAATAATTATGTATTTGAGACGTTACTAAAAGATGCTGAAAATGCATTGCGTAATAATGATAATAGTATAGCTTTAGAATTATATAAAAAAGCTTTAAACATTGAAAAGAACAATATATTACTCAAAATGAGAATGGGTATAATATACAAAAATATTGGTGAATGGGAAAAGGCTTTAGAACAATTTACTCAAATATGTTACATTGAGCCCAATTTTTATGAAGCTCATAAGGAAAAAGGGATCGCAGAAAATAAATTATATTATAGAAATCCTTCATTATTTCAAGTAACTGGAGAAGAAAGTTTGAGAAAAGCAATAAATTTAAATGATATTGATTTTGATGTTTACGCAAGTTTAGGAGGGATTTTAAAAAGAAAAGAAAAGTATAAAGAAGCTCTAGAAATGTATAATAAATCAGTTGAACTATCTCGAGGAAATTCATATCCGCTATTAAATGCTATTAAGATTAAAGCAAAAATTGAAGGATATTTAAGTATCGATGAGAAAACTAAATTTTATTTAGAACGCAGTAAAATGTATTTAGAAAATCAAATCAAAAATACTCCTCCATATAATACGCCATGGAGTTATTTTGATTTGTTTGAGACATCTCTTTTTATTGGTCAAGATGAAAGTAGTTTAATTACATATATAAAACAAGGAGTAAACTATTGTAGTGATTGGTGGGAAATTAAAACATTCATGGACTCATTTAAATTAATTGAGGAAGTTCAAAATAAACCAAATTGTTATAATGAAATTATAAATTTTTTAATAAAATGCAAAGAAAATTTATAAATAATATTAATGTAAATTTATGAAAAATAGGAGGAGTAAATAAATGAATACAAAGAATCTTTTTTTTAGTTATTATTTCAAAAATAGTAATGAATATGGTGATATAATCCAGAAGCTTAAGGATAGAGGTTATTTTGATTTCAAAAATGGATCGTTGAATGAAGAGAATCCAGCCCAAACAACATCTCAAATTAAGAATGATATTAATGCAAAGATAGATTGGGCAGGTACAGTAGTAGTTATTATTGGACCAGGAACATATACTAGATCTTGGGTTAATTATGAAATTGATTATGCAGCAGAGAAAAATAAAAGAATTGTTGGTGTTTATTTGTATGGTCAGTCATCTTCAAAAATACCTTCGAGTTTACGTACATTAAAAGATAATGAATATAAAGAATTAGCACTTGTTAGATGGAATACCGATAGCATAGTTAATGCTATCCGAGGTACCAATTCATGGGATGAGGGGGATAAATAGGTATTAATACTTAACTTGTTTGCTTTAAGACTTTGCTTAAATAGGTGAAGTCTTTTTGAATTAATATTTTGAAAATATATTTTTGTAGTAACCAAACAAGTCCAAGTATATATGAAAATTAATGATTTGTAGTTATATTAAAAAAAATACAACTATAAATAAATCGATCGTATTGTATTTTTATAAGAAGTTATAATATTATGAAAAATACCGCATTATATAGTACGATTTATTTAGAGATATAGAAAGGGGCGTAACAATGGATAAGAAATTAAAAAAAATATTCTTAAGCCATTCAAGTAAGGACAAAAAAATAGTGTCATATTTTATGGATGATATATTAATAGGTGTGTTAAGTTTTAGTCATACTGATATATTTTATACATCAGGAGATGGTACAAAGATCGAATCAGGAGAAAATTGGAGAGATTCTATAAAAGAAAATATAGCACAGTGTGAAGTAATAATATTATTTATTACACCTAATTATAAGCAAAGTGAAGTATGTTTAAATGAAATGGGAGCAGCATGGGCAAGTGGCAAAAAAGTATTACAATTAATAGTATATCCAATTACTTATAATAATATCGGAGTTATAATGGATGTTTCACAAATAGAAAAACTAAATGATGAGACTAGTTTAGATAGAGTGAGAGACACAATACAGGAAATATTCAAAGGTAGAGAATTTGACATAAAAAGCGATAGATGGACGAATAAAAAGCAAGAATTTCTACTGAAATTAGAGAATTACTTTGAGGAAAACCCTTTCTTACCAATAGTTTCAAATGAAACTTATGATTCTATGGAGAAGCAATGCTCAAACTTGAAAAATTTGAATAAGAAATTATTAAAGGAAAATGAAAAATTAAATGACATAATAGAGAGCTTAAAAGAATTAAAAGATAAAGAACAGGTTAAAGCAGTGCTAAAAGATGATGATGCTATTAAAGTTGAAGATAAATTTGAAGAAATTATTAAAAATATAAGAGAAGCAACTAAGCAATTTAAACCAGTTATAGTAACTATAATATATAATAATTATTGTAATAAAAATTTACATTTTACTTATCAATATAATAAGGAAGAAATAGATCAAGCAATAGCAAGAGGATATATAGATGAAGAATATGATGTAAATTGGAGTAGTTATAAACTTGTAGAATTAGAGAAGTACCTTTTAGAATTATCTCAGTTATTGAAAGAAAATGAAGTATTATGCCTAGAACTTGAAGAAGAATACAAAATAGATATTAATATAAATAATTTAGATTTTTGGGAACAAATAATACAGACAAAAATGTACTATGAATAATAGTATTTTCAATAGGTAGATGAATATTATACGGTATCACTTGAATGAATTGTTATTTTAAGAGGGAATAAAAAATAAGGAAGATTTAATTTAATTATAAAATATTTAAGATAATAGACAATAATGATTTGCTATCAACAATAATAATGTTGCTTTATCTAATAATGCATAGATAAATAACAGAATGAAAGATTTATAGTATTATATAGATATTAGCAAGTTCAAGAAGATATATGATGTAATTAGAGAAATTATAAAGTAGCAAGTAATTTATAAAAGTAAATCTATGAAAAGAGGAATAAGTGTTTTGAATCAAGATTCTCAAATTAATATTATGGAACTAATTAATTATTTAAGTTCATCTAAAGTATTTATATATACTTTAATTATAGCAATATTCTGCTTACTTGGTCTAGGAGTTTGCAAATGTAAAACAGAACATAATAGAAAGATATATTCTGCTATTATATTTATTATAACAGCTATCATGGGCGTTTTATTGTATTTTATTGGGTATAAGGAAAGTAATGGAAGGTTTATATCTGGTTTTAGAGCTATAATTAGCACTGCACGCATGTTTTTTTTAGATTATGACTATTCAGAAATAAAAAATACTTCTAATAGTGTATCGATTATGAATTCAGTTTGGTTTTTACCAATTTATTGGGCAGTGCATGTTTTAGCATTGATATCATCTATTTTTGGCATATTAGCATTATTTGGGCGTCGAATTATAGAAAAAATGATATTGTTTTTTAATGTTCGCAAAACCCAATATGTTATATGTGGAGCAAATTCAAAATCTTTATGTTTAGCTAATAGTCTAATTTCAAAAAAAAATAGAGTAGTTGTTATTATAGATATTAATGCAAATGAAACTATTAGTAAAAATATCTGTGATTTAGGGGCGATACTGATAAAAGAACGGATTTTGAATAGAGGTGCTATTAATAATAAATTATTAAAAAAAATAGGCTTTTTTAACAAATATTTAAGAGCAAATATAGAACTTTTATTATTGGAAGATGATGAAATATATAATATTAGTATAGCTAGGGCAGTCATAAATGTTGCCAATGAAAATAAAGTACCTAGGAACAAATTAAGGATATTTATAGAATTAAATAATAATATTATATCAAGAGATATTGAAGAAACATTAAAGAGTGATATAAACTACGATATTAATATAGTTAGTGAAGCTGATATAGCAACACGAAAACTTATGAGGGATTATCCTATATTTGAAAGACTTGATATTGATACAAGTACGTCAACAGTAAAGGACAAAGAGTTTACAATCCTAATTATAGGGTTTGGTAAAATAGGTAGAGATGTTTTATTTAAAAGCATATGCAATGGGCAATTCATATCTAAGGATAAAAAAGCAGTGCAATTTAATGCAATAGTAGTTGATAACCAATGGGAAAATAAATCATGGCAGTTTAGGAATGAACATAAATATATAGAAAAACAATATCCTGGTATAACATTTAAAAATTATTCATCACAAAGTGTTGAATTTTTTGAATTACTTAAAGCAAGAATAGATGATATTAATTACATAGTTATAGCAACAGAAAATGATTATAACAATCTAGAACTTGCACAGAGTATACAAACCTTTGCTATAAATAATAATATTGATTGGGGTAAAAAAATTATGGCTGTGCATATGCGCAATCAATCCAATCTTTTTACGAATAAAGATGAGAATGCAGTTTTTAAGTATATAAAGTTTTTCGGTGAGTATGAAAGTATATTCACTGAAGAAATAATAATAGATGAATTAATAGATAAATTAGCAAAGAAAGTAAATGAATACTATAATTATAGGATTAAACAACAATTGGAATCGGATTCTGCGATGGAATTTGATAATTGGAAAGAACTTAGTCTATTCAATAAAAATACAAATCGCGCAGTGGCTGCACATTTAAGTACTAAATTAGCATTATTAGGATACAAAATAAACAAAAGTAATACAATTAGTCATTTTAGGAAAGATTCAAAACTTAATGATTATGCAAATTATGAGCAGCTTGAAAATCTTTCACGCTTAGAACATTTACGTTGGAATGCGTTCCATTTTGTGAATGGGTGGACACAATTTACATATGAAGAAATTGAACAAATGAAAAAAACAAAGGATGTTAAATTAGGATATAACGATAGAAAAAATTATAAGAAAAGAAAACATGCTTGTTTGGTTCCTTGGGAAGAGTTAGCTGATATTTCACATATTTTTAGTTATAAGGGAAATTTGGACATAGATTTAAAAGAAATGTATCCCAATATTAAAGATTTTCAGCTTGAAGATCTAAAACAAATATCAAATATTCCTGAAATTTTAAGTTTCGCTGGAATAAGTGTCAAGAAAAATAATTAAATCAAATAAAAATAAGGAAAACAATTATTTTGATATTTTTTCATCTATATATATTATGGTTTTACACAACATTTAAATATCAATAAAATAGTAATATATAATGAAAGTTACTTAATATGAAGATAGTATAATTTACAATGGAGGATTAAAATGCAAGAAAGTAGTAATAGTGAAAAACAAGATTTAACACCAAAAAGGCCATTAGTTTTTATAAGTCATGACACAAGAGATGCTGAAATATCAGAAGCATTTAGCAAATTGTTAAGTAGTGTTAGTGCAGGTGTGTTAAAGTCATTTAGAACATCAGATAAAAAAGGAAACCAGGGTATTGAATATGGTGTAGAATGGTATCCAGAAATAATGAAAAAGTTGCAAGAAGCAACAAGTGTTGTATGCTTACTGACGGATAATAGTATTAATAGACCTTGGATATTGTTCGAGGCTGGTGTTGCTAAGGGAAAATTAGATACATCAATTTTAGGTATCTGCATAGGAATTCCTTTAAGTAAAGCTAATAGTGGTCCATTTGCTCAGTTCCAAAATTGTGGAGATGATGAAGATTCATTAACTAAATTAGTGTTACAGTTAGTTAAGACGATACCAAATTCTGAACCAGATGAACAAGTTATAAAAGGACAAGTGAATTTATTTAAAGAAAAAATAAATTCAATATTAAAAACTGATATAAACAAAGGTAAAATTAAGAATATAGATAAATCTGTAGATGACAATATAGGAAAAGAACTTGCAATTGCAGGTCTATATGAAGAAATGAAAATAATGTTAAAAGATTTGCCAGCAAGAATTCAAAGTAACTTAAGCTCAAATAATGATATCAATAAAAGAAGTAGAAAGGTAATACCAATGAGAGTATTAGATGAAATGATTGAGTACAGTTCACGTTTCAATATAGATACTGGCATAAAAATGATTCTAGGTTTATGTAGAAACGATTTCCCTTGGATATATGAAATAGGTATTGAAGCTTTAAATATTTCTAGAAGCAATTCATCATCTAGGATAGAGGATGGATTTATGAATTTTCAAAAGACATTAGATATTACCCGTAAATTTATGATACTAGGCTCTGATGATGAGTATTATAATTATATATTTGATAGGCTTTATAGAATGATGAGAGATTATTATGAGGATTTTATGATGAGAAAAAGATCCAAAAGAGAGATTACAGAATCTATAGGATAACAATTTTAATTTAACTCTATTCACTAAAAAAGAAAGTTCGCTATAAAGAGAATATAAATAATTATGATACATCTAAAAGTATTATTGATATAAATAATTGATATGAAGTAAATAAAAAAAGACTTAAGACTCGTGTGTCTTAAGTCTTTTTTGGCATTACATTGAAAATTAATGGAGATACATATGATATTGATGAATTAAAATGGTAATAAGAACTTAATGCTAAAATCTAAAATGAAAAAACTATCTGCAAAAGAATGCTTTTTTATTGAATTAACATAAAACTAACCTCTGGAATAAATTGACATACTAAATAATTTTGCTCATTTGTAACCATAAAATTTTCTCAGTAGTTTTGCCACTATTTTATAAAATGATCGTAGGCTACGTGATTATTTATGTCAGTACTTTCTAAGTTGCAATAACTATATCGCTTTTTATAAATAATCATGCGTATTTAAAAGCCAATAATTTCATCCATAGCCATATTAGCTAATTCATCGCACCTATTGTTATATTCATTATCACTATGCCCTTTTACTTTATTAAATGTTACCGCATGAATTGACAATAACCTTAATAATTTTTCCCATAATTCTTTATTCTTAACTGCTTGTTTTTTGCTATTTTTCCAGCCATTTTTTATCCAACCATATATCCATTTCTCATTTATTGAATTTATGACATAAGCAGAATCTGAATATAAATTCACATTGCATGGTTCTTTCAACATTGATAAAGCATCTACAACTGACTTCAATTCCATTTCATTATTAGTAGTATTGAAGCATGAGTACTTAACTTCTTTGCACATATTTTTATATATTAATATTATGCCATACCCTCCAACATTATTATCTACTCCGTTCCCTCTACATCCACCATCAGTATATATAGTTACATCTTTCATCTCTTTACATCACATCCTGTCTTTCTGTAGAATTAATTGGATTATTATGTTATAATTGTATTATTATTATATCATATTGGAGTGAGTTTATGAAGAAATATAAAGGTAGTTTTGAACAACTAAAACAAATTGTTGAATCTACAGGTATTAATGGTCAATGGGATTCTGCAAACTTTGGATACAAATTTACATCTGATGATGGTGCTATTCTTAATTGGTATAACACTACTGGAACTATTAATTATCAAGGTAAAGCTATACCTAAAGAAATATTGATTAATGAACTAAGTAAAGTTAAGCCTTCAAGTTTTTCATCCAAGATTCAAATATCTACTAATCCTATAAATATAAAAAATTCTGAACATATTGTTCCACATGAGATTGAAAAACAAACTAGAATTTTTATTGTTCATGGGCATGATACCAATTCTAGGACTGAATTAGAACTTTTTCTTACAAAACTAGGATTAGAATCATTTGTTCTCCAAAATTCTAGTGGCGGTGGACAAACAATAATTGAGGTTTTAGAATCTGAAATAGGAAAACAATCAACATATCAACAATTCGGTATAGTTCTTTTAACACCAGATGATGAAGGATATAGCATTAAAGAAGGTGATGTTGCCAAACGTAAACGTGCAAGACAAAATGCTGTTCTTGAAATGGGAATGCTTATATCTGCATTAGGAAGAAAAAAGGTTGCTATTCTGAAAAAAGGTGATTTGGAAGTTCCATCTGATGCCGATGGACTATTATATATACCATATGTAAATAGCATAAATGAAGTTAGAAATAAAATTCTTCAGAGGCTAAATGAGTCTGGAATAAAAATAGAGTCAGAAAAACTAATAAATGCATTATATTAAAAGCCATGAGAGTAATGTTAATGAATTAAAATTTGAAATAAATAGTGAAAATATTGAGGTTGATAAAGTTCATTAATATCAAGGAAGAGAAAAGAAGGGCATAATAATATCTACAGATACAGATGAGAGGGATAGAATGAAGGATGAAATTTTGGGGAAATATAATATACCAATATTGAGGTTACCTACTAATGGTAGTGGAGAAGAAGAGAAGCTCAAGAATAAATTAATTCAAATACTTGATATTAATATCATATTAGAAAGATAGTTTAATAAATCTAACTTAGAAGAAGTTCTAGTGTTAGATTTATTTTTTATGACAAAAATTCAAAATGGATAATTACAAAAGATGGGAAAATAAGGGCGATTATGTTATAATTTTCTATAATAATCATTTTATTATAAAATCTAGAAACAATTAAATAAGTGATAATAAAAATTAAATTATTGAAAGCAGGGTTTGGTGTAATATGGGATTAATCTCGAATTTATTAAATATAGAAAAAGCACAATTTAAAACTATAATAAAGCCAACAGCAATTAAAGAATTTGGAGCAGAAAATGATAATATAAAAGTCCTAGATGAATTATTATCAAAGTTGAAGAGTGATGAGAAAAAAGAATTGGTTAATAAAGAAATAAAAGCAATGAAGAGAGGATTACAAGGTGAAAAAACAGTTGACTTTGAGTTGAAAAATTGTGTTTTACCATTCTTATACTTGCATGATGTAAGAATTGAATATGATGAACGATCTTCTCAAATTGATTATTTGGTTATAACAAAGAAATATATTTGTGTTATTGAAACAAAGCAGCTTTTAGGAGATGTAAATATAAATAGTGATGGAGAATTTATAAGAGTTTATAAAAATAAAAATGGATATGAGAATAAAGAAGGAATGCTTAGTCCAATTGAACAAAATAGGAAACATGTAAATTTAATCAAGAGAATACTTAAGGAAGTTTTTGAATGTGATAATGTACCTGTTAAATCTCTCGTTATAATGGCTAATCCAAAAGCAATAATAAGAAAAAAATATGCACCAGAAGAAATACAAAATCAAATAATAAGAGCTGAAAATTTAGGAAACTATATTGAGAAGCTAGAGAATGAATTAAAGAAAGCAGTTTTTAAAGAAGAGTCAGCCTTTAAAATAGCAGAGTACTTTAAAGAAAAACACACGCCTATAAATATTGATTATAAAGCAAAGTTTGGAATTACAGAGCAAGATTTTTGTGAGGAAAGTATTATTGTGCAAAAAGATATTGTTGAAGAAAAAGAAATTGAGCCTACTGATTTAAATGCTACAGATAGATCAAGTGAAGTAATTGATGTAGAAATTGAACTAAGTGAAAGTGATAAGGAGCTTGCACAAAAATTAAAACTTTATAGAAATGAAAAGGCTAAAGAAGAAGGGTATAGCGGATTGAAATATCATTATGTTTTTTCAGGTAGTACAATTAGTAATCTTGTGGAAAAGAAGCCACAAACAATTGAACAATTATTTGAAATAAAAGGACTTGGTGAAGTAAAGATTAATAAGTATGGGAATTATATTTTAAAGCTTATCCAAGAGCATGCTTCAAACGGAAATGATAAGAATGAGATAAGTCGTGATGAATTTAATATTGGCCATGAGAACGAAATAAGAACTCAATTAAAGAAATTCAGAATAGAAACAGCTAAAATTGAGAAGATAAAACCATTCATGATTTTTAAAGATGAACAAATAGAAGAATTAATTAAGGCTAAGCCTCAAACAAAAGATCAGTTATTACAAGTAAAAGGGTTTGGTGAAATTAAAGTTGAGAAATATGGAGAAGGAATTCTTAATTTATTTAATATAGATAATAATCGAAATAATAAGACCAACAAGTAGTTTTAGAATTAAATAAAATCATTTTATTGCAAAAAGATTAAATATTAATATGAAATGGAGGAATTAAAATGGCATTATTACTTAATGTCCCATATGCAGAAAAAGAAGAAGCAAAAAAACTTGGAGCTAGATGGAATGCAGAACTTAAAAAATGGTATGTTCAAAACAGAGAAGACTATCCTAAATTTAAAAAGTGGATTTTGAAGGATAAATCGGAGGTAGTCATTTTATGTGACTATGTATATATAATTGAAGGTATACATAATTGTTTTAAATGTGGAAATGAAACTAGGGTTATAGGATTTGGATTAGAAAATTATTATGAATTTGGAGATTATGAAGATATAAAAGATGGATTTGAGTATTATAGTGAAGAAATACATATTGCATCACACATAAATCCAATGCCTAATAATATTTTAAAGTATGTACAAGAAAATTATAATTATAAGCTTAGATATTCTAAAACAGTTGGAAGTTCTTATTATGCTAATTGTTGCCAAAGTTGTGATGTATTGCAGGGAGATTTTTTCTTGTTTGAAGAAGTAGATAGCCCATTTTGGATTGAAGATGAAGAAGCTGCTAAGAAGTTAAAATTATATAAGATAAGTTTAGAATATGATATTTTGGTTGATAATGTTGAAGTAGGATTTGGATCTAATGATTATTTAATTAAAGAATATGGAAAGAGTATTGATATAGAGTTATAAAATGAAAAGATTTAGTGAGATTATTAATAATTGAATTTTGGGATTAAATTATTTGGAAATCTTCTTATTCAAGTCATGAAAGAGCAATAGAGCCCGTTGGAAAAGATGATTATTTGAAGGATGAATACTTCAGTAATAGAGAAGTATTAGTTGGATCGTTGAAAAACAAAGAGCAGCTTGAAGTAAATCTTAAACACAATTTTTATCATATACCTGCTAAGAAAATTAACTTGGCTAAAAATAATGTTAAATATGTTGCGCTGGCACAATCTCAAAACTCATTTGGTAGTGATGGTGGAATAGTGTGGTATGGCAAGATTAAGGATATTCATTTGGTGAAAAGAAATAAGATAATTGAGCTGCCAAAGGATAGTGATAGTTTATATTATAGACTGGAAATTGATAAATGGTGCATACTTGAAAGAAAAATAGAAATAAAGTGACCTGGCATACTATGAAGAAAATGTAGTTAGATTAAATGCCTATTTTATTATTCTGTCGAATATTATTGGTAATTATGTTAAAATATAATAAAATATTAATTTAAAATGAAGGGGTAAAAAGTGGGGGAGAATATGAAAAAGTTAAAATTAACAAAAGTAATAGCTAGTGTATTAGTATTAGCTTCAGTATTATTATTAAATCCAATAGGTGCAAGTGCAGAATGGAAACAAGATTATAATGGCTGGTGGTATTCAGAAGGCGATTCATGGGCTAAAGGTTGGAGATATATTTTTGGAAACTGGTATTATTTCGGTACTTTTGGATATATGGAAAAGAATAAAGATGTAGATGGCTGGTATTTAGATGATAATGAAGTTGGGATAAAATGTATTAAAGCTGGGGAGTTTGATATTCTTAAGTCAACTAGCGGAATTGTAAAATTTAATAGAAATGTCCCTTGGGGTCCAGGAGAAACTGGTATTCCATTAGTTATACCAGGAAAAATAGGAGATATTGAGATAAAAAGCATAGGAAATAGAGGATTTTATAATTGTGAGTTTTTAACAGATGTAACAATTCCAGATAGTGTAACGAGTATTGGAGATAGTGCATTTGAAAGGTGTGTTAGTTTAAAAAGGATAATAATTCCAGATAGTGTGGAAAGTATAGGACGTGATGCATTTTACGCTTGTGATGAGGCTGTGTTTTATGTTAATAGTGAAAAAACAAAACAATATTTAATCAAGTATGGTATATCCCCAAGTAAAATTATATTAAATACTAAATGATGTTCATTAAATAGGTATATAAAAAACTACGTTATTTACGTAGTTTTTTTGATTGTGCCTAACACGGACTATTTTTGAATCTCTAGAATTTCATTAAAATCAACATGCTATTTTTTAAAGTATATATTATTTAAAATCATTTTTATTACTATTTTTATTACTATTCTTTTTTTGAGCAGTTTTACTCTTACCCATATTATCATTGCTATGTTCAGAATTACCCATTAATATCACCACCTTCTTTACTTTTTATTATTTGTAGAAAAAGTTTATGTTATTCATTCATTTTAAGTTAAGAAAAGTATTACAAAGAATGCCTTAAATAATCAGCAATTTGGTTATTAATGCGTCTAATTCTGAATTACATTCCAGATTAAGCAAATTTTCAGGAATTGTAATATAATTACATTTGCTATTTTGTAAATAACTATGTATTATTTGAGTTTTATCTATTTCATCTTTATTAACTTCTATAGGATAGCTAGTAATAGTTTTAAAGTAGTGAATAATATTTATTTTCATAATTTCATTTAATTGTTTAACATTAATATCTTTCATATTATAAGTCTTAGAAAAAAGAACGTTACTTTTCTTAATAAGAAAAAGCTTTATTAAATGCTCATTTAAAGCTTCAATCATAACTATATTGTTATTTTCTTCTGCAAATTTTATAGTCTTTCTATTATTTGTAAGATAGGTTACTGAGGCCATGTAGTCTCTATATTTTGTGGCAGTTTCAAAGTCAAATTTTTCAGAGGCTATTAGCATCTTTTCTTCTATTTCTTTGAGTAAAGTATTATCAGTATCATTAAGTGAGGCTATAACTTTGAAGATGATATTTTCATATTGCTTAGTTGTAGCTGCTATATCTAAGCACATACCAATACACAAGTTTAAGGAGTAGTTCAGACATGAAGTACCATTTTTATAATTATAGTTGCAATTTATTTTATAAAAATCCTTTATGCTTTGAATAGCTTTTTCTGCAGCATTCTTATTTGTATATGGACCAAAATAAAGAGTATGTTCATTTTGATTATTAGTGCTAGAAGTTTCTATACTAGGATATTTTTCTCCTAAATCAATCTTTATATATGTATAAGATAATGGATTTTTCATTAATCTGTTGTATCTTGGCTTTAACTCCATTATTAGCGTGCATTCTAGCATAAAAGCTTCAAATTCTGTGTCAGTAATAATATAGTCAAAATCCTTTAAATTTTTAATGAGCTTTTCAACCTTTGGAGTACGAGATTTTATATTTTGAAAATAAGAACCAACTCTATTTTTTAAGTTCTTTGATTTTCCTACATAGATGATGCCACCAAGGGAATCTTTCATAAGATACACTCCAGGAACTGATGGGAGAGCTCTTATTTTTTCTTTTAAATCCACATTTATTCCTTCTTTCTTCGTATAAAAAATAGTATTCTCATTTAAGGAGAATACTATTTTTATATGATAACTTACAGGAAAGAAAAAGTCTATAAATTCATTTTTTATGCTAAGAGAAATAGCTAAATCTACTTGGCACTGAGTAACACTTCTTAGAATAGCTAATATAATATTAATGACTAGGCTTATAACTGTATTAATATAAAGGAGTATTATATGTATAATAACCAATTTCCCTGTTGTCCTTACTACATGAATCAAGCTGCTTATCCATATTATAATGTAATGCGGAGAAATCCAGCACCAAAATTTGCAGCCTTTAGTGGTACAGTTACAGGGAGTGAAGATTTTTACACAGGTCAAGATGATGCATCAGTAGGCTGCTATAAATTAATATCACTCGAAAACATAGACAGGGGACTGGTGAATTTTGTGATATCACCGAAAACTTACTTTGTAGATCATGAAGTGGTGGAGGTAGGAGACGAGGTAACTGGATTTTACGATGCAAATGCACCTGCTCTTCTTATTTATCCTCCACAATATCCTGCAATTGTTATGGCAAAAGACACAGTATATCAAAATGTTACTGTAGACTATTTTAACAATCAACTTATAAGCAGCGATGGAAATTTAAAACTAAATATTGACATATCTACTGAGGTAATTCTGACAAACGATCAGATTTTTAATAGATCCCCTAGAAATAAAAATCTAATTGTTGTCTATGGACCTACAACCAAGAGCATACCTGCCCAAACTACTCCATATAAAATCATTGTTCTTTGTGGTCAGAACCTTGTATAAAATTACCAGGTACAAACTAAAATTAATATATAGATAAAGAGTCAGATAAGATGAATTAACAAAATCTTATCTGCTTTTTCTTTTTAAATATTTGATACTATAAAGGTTTCTAAAGAGGTTTTTATAAAGAAGCCTATAAAAGTATTAAAGAACTCCTTAGAAAATAGAAATAAAATAACCTAGTATATTGTGAGATAGAATATACTAGGTTATTTTTTGCTTGGAATAGGAACTTATGTGCGTATATTATTTGTGGGATTGGAAATAATTATAGTATAGGCAAATGAGTACTCAAAGCTGATTTATTCTATATTGAAAGATATCTAGAAATAGCTTAAAATTAAAAGAAAGTAGTGAGAATAGTGACAGCGGATAGTAAGACAATAAGTTCTGGCCAAATAATAAAATCTTCTATGAATAAAACTTTAAAAGAATTAAACCTTGAAGATGATTTCCTATTTGCAAAGGTTATGAGTGATAAAGAAATCTGCAAGGAATTATTAGAAAAGATTTTAGAAGTTGAAATAGAAAAAGTTGAAATGGTTGAAGAACAAAAAACTATAGATTTATTGCTAGAGAGTAAAGGCATTAGGCTCGATGTATACGTAAAAGATGAAAATAATACAATTTATAATGTAGAGATGCAACGAGGGAAACATAAAGTGAAACTTAGTTTTAGAGGGAGTCTTAATCTCCCTCTAAAGCTTTAGTTGAACTTATCTAGGGTTGTGCCAATGTTAGCTCCAGCTTTGAAAAAGCTGAAGGTTACAGTGGCTAGACATCAGACAAAAATTTACCTAAAAGATTAAGATATTATCAAGGTAATATTGATTTAGATCTAATAAGCAAAGGGGAAGATTACAGAAGGCTTGCTAAAAGTTATATAATATTTATCTGTACTTTTGATTTGTTTAATAAAGGAAGGCATAAATATACGTTTCAAAATGTATGTTTAGAAGACAATAGTATAATATTAAATGATGAAGCGCAAAAAATAATATTAAATACAAAAGGAATCTTGAATGATTTAAACGAAGAATTGTTAGAATTTCTAGGTTATGTAGAAGATTCAACAGATGATAAAGTAAAGAGTGTTAAAGGAAACCTTGTTAAAAGTATACATAAGAGAGTGCAAGAAGTTAAAAATGATGTTTTGATGGAGGTAGAATACATGACTTTGTTAGAAAGAGATAGAGAGAAGATTGAAGAAGGAATAGAACAAGGAATAGAGCAAGGTGAAAAAAAGAAGGCATTAGAGATAGCATTGGAAATGCTAAAAGACAATGAACCAATTGAAAAAATAATTAAGTATTCAAAACTTAGCAGAGAAGAAATATTGAAAATTAAGGTTTGAAAGTCTTAATTTTAATGCTAAAATTCACAAAAAGCTATCCAGAAAAGGATGGCTTTTTTGCATATAGAAAAAAATTAGTCTATTTATCTTCAAATATGGTAGATATCATGAGACTCGGACATATTAATAAAATATATTTTATGTAAATTTATGTTATAATATACATAAAAACTGGTAAACACTAGAAAGAGTGATGGAAATGAAGGAAACAATAAATAGAATAAGAAAATTTAGAGATGACAGGGATTGGAGTCAATTTCATACACCTGCTAATCTTTCTAAAGCAATATCAATTGAAGCAGGAGAACTTTTAGAAGAATTTTTATGGGATGAGGAAAACTATAATAAGGAGCATGTTCTAGAAGAACTAGCTGATGTTATGGTTTATTGTATACATATGGCTGATGCTTTAGGAGTCGATTTAGAAGAAATAATTAATAGTAAAATGAATAAAAATGAAGAGAAGTATCCAGTTGAGAAAGCAAAGGGTAATAGTAAAAAGTATACACATTTATAAAAAGCAGCTATGCTGCAATTAAGATCAGTTAATTTATAAAAAGCAGCTATGCACTTATAAAAAGAGTGGCTATGCCACAATAAGGAACTTTACTGCAATACGGAACTATTTGTAACCAAGATCATTAAAAATTATAAGCGAGAAGCGCAACCAACATTATCTCATAGCTATAAAGAGGAGTGTATGAAAGGTGATTGTATATCAAGCTAGTAAGAAAGATTTTATGAAGCATGTTACTAATGATGAAATTAGTATTTTGATTGATAGAGAATATAAGAGCAAAATAGGAAAATCTAGAGAAAAAGAATTTCAAGCATGGGATAATTCTATGCTTTATATGTTTAAGGCTCTCAATACTAAGGAAATACCAGATGAGTGTGGAGTTGCTATTGAATATAAAATTCCAGGAACTTCTATGAGAGTTGATTTTATTTTAACAGGACTTGATGAATACGATAAAGAAAATATTATAATAGTTGAGCTTAAACAATGGACATATTTAGAAGAGGTTAAGGAAGAAAATGATATTGTATTAACATATTTGAATAATAGTAAAATTCCAAAAACACATCCATCGTATCAAGCTTGGACATATGCTAATTTAATCGAAGATTATAATGATGCAGTGGAGACGAAATTAATCAAGTTACATCCATGTGCATATTTACATAATTACATAAAGAAAAAAGAAAATGATCCTCTTTTAAGTGAAATATATAATAATTCTTTAAATTTAGCACCTGCATATACACGAGGTGATGCACTAAAATTAAGAGAATTTATATGTAGATATGTTAAAAAGTCAGACCAAGGTAAAGGTATTTATTTTATTGAAGGTGGAAAGATAAGACCTTCAAAATCTCTTCAAGATGCTCTTAAGGTTATGATTGATGGTAATGAAGAATTTATTATGATTGAGGACCAAAAGGTTGCTTTTGAGAGTATTATGCGAACTGTTCGTGATTGCATTAAAAATGAAAAGAAGAAAACCATAATAGTTGAAGGCGGGCCAGGGACAGGTAAGTCTGTTCTTGCTATAAATCTTCTCGTTAAAATTTGCAATAGGAATCTTAACTGCCAGTATGTAACTAAAAATGCAGCACCAAGAAATGTATATTGTGAAAAGCTTAAGGGTAATTATACTCAAAAATATATCAATAATTTATTTAAAGGTTCAGGTGTTTATACTGATACATCTCAAAATGAAATAGATGTTTTAATAGTAGATGAAGCACATAGACTTAATGCTAAGTCAGGTATGTTTAAAAATCTTGGAGAAAATCAAATTAAAGAAATAATAAATACTGCAAAGGTATCTATATTTTTTGTTGATAATAATCAAAGAGTCACTATGGATGACATAGGAAGTATTGAAGAAATAGAGAAATATGCAAGAGCTTTAGAAGTAAAAACTAGAAAACTAAAATTAACTTCACAATTCCGCTGTAATGGCTCTGATGGATACGTATCTTGGCTTGATGATGTATTAGAAATAGCTGAAACAGGAAATTTTGATGGCTTCGAATTTGACTTTGATTTTAGAGTATTTGATGATCCGAGTGAAATGAAGAAAGCTATTGAAGAAAAAAATGAAGTTAACAATAAATCAAGGTTAGTTGCAGGTTATTGTTATGAGTGGGCAACTAAAAAGAAAGAAAATTACAATAAGTATGATATAGAATTCCCAGAATACGACTTTAAAATGAAATGGAATTTAAGTAATAGCCAAACTTGGGCAATTGATAAAGAATCCGTAAATGAATGTGGCTGTATTCATACCTGCCAAGGTCTTGAATTTGACTATGTTGGAGTGATAATTGGACAAGACTTACGCTTTGAAAACGGAAAACTTGTAACAGATTTCTTCAAAAGAGCCAAAACAGATAAAAGCTTAAATGGAGTAAAGAAGTTATACAAAGAAGATAAAGAAAAGGCCCTAAAAATAAGTGATGAATTAATAAAAAACACTTATAGAATACTTATGACTAGAGGTCTTAAAGGCTGCTACATATGGTGCGAGGATAAGTCGCTAGCTAATTATTTTAAGGATAGGCTGAATTCTTTTATGAGGCAAATTGTAGTTAAGGAAATTGAAGGAGAATATATGTACCTATTAAGAGAGTGAGAGAAATTTCACTCTTTTTAAGAAATTGATCAAAAGTAATTAAATAGAATAAAAATTAATTAGAACTAAAAGGAGCTTTAAATAATGAATAAAATAATATATTTTAATAAGATAGCTATTATTACTGTGATAGTAGCTTTATTAGCAGGCTGTGGGGAAAAAACTCAACAAGTAGAAACAAGTCCTTCTAATCAAAACACAGCTAGTGAGGATAAGTCTAGTTCTAATACAGATAAGAAAGAAGAAATTAAAGCTGTTGAGACTCCAAAGCAAGATTTAAAAGAAATTAATATAGATGCAAATTTGAAAAAGATAAACTTGATGATAGTAGTCTCATAGCCTTTGGAATAAGACATATTATGCTTAATAATTTTAAGATTATTCAGTTAAAAGGGAATACAGGTTATATTAAAGCTGAAGATGTTGATGCAAAGGCTTTGTTTTATTTTGGGAGAAAGGTAAATCAGCATAAAAATACAGGTGAATACATTTTTGAAAATGGTTTGTATAAGATTAGAATGGCTTCGGGAGATGAATATACTTTCTCACAAATTAATAAGTTATATGATTTGGGAAATAATAAATATAAAGCAGAAGTCAGCGTTTATGTAGCTTCAAGCGGTTATACTGGAGATTCTCATGGTACTATTGAGGAGTGGAAAGCTAGTGGAGGAGAAATACCAAAATTAAGCAATAAAGTTACTGCAACAATAGAAAAAATTAGTCAAGATGGAAATGAACGCTTTATTTTGACTGAATACAATATAAATTAATAGCTTTGTATAGAAAAAAACAAGCATTTTTAGACGAACTTAGTAAAATATAAATAAATTAACCTAGGATATTCTTAGTGAGATAGGATATACTCGGTTATTTTTTTGTGGGAGTAAGAACTAATGTGCGTATATTATTTATGGAATTAGAAATAATTATAGTATAGGTAAATGAGTGCTCAAGCTTAAAATTATGCTATAATGGAGGGAGTAAATGAGTCATAAAAAAGCTATAAATAATATACATGAAAAGTGAGAGTCCAAATTTTATATTTGGATTCTCGAACTTTCTCAGCGAACGAATGTGAGTCGAGCAGGTCTTACAAAGATCTTTATTCTAATAAAATAGTGTTTTTAGATTTAGTAAAAGAAATGCTTAAAGCACCATGGGCTAATGATTTAAAGGCAACTTCAAGGAAATCTTCTGGAATCACTTCAACTGTAACTTTTCCATTCTCCATTTAGAGCTCAGAATTATTCACTAGAATATAAATTGACAGCATTTTAGTAAATGTTGTATAGTATATTATGAGTTTATATTTGTAAATTATTTTATGGTTTACAGTCCAGTGCCAAGGGAGGGATAAAGCATGTCAGAAATTAAAGTTGGAGAGAATGAATCTCTTGAGCAAGCATTAAGAAGATTTAAAAGAAAATGTTCAGCATCTGGAATTCTTTCAGAAGCAAAAAAGAGACAACACTATGAAAAGCCAAGTGTAAAAAGAAAGAAAAAGTCTGAGGAAGCTAGAAAAAGAAAATTTAAGTAGTAGATTATAAATTATAGTTTTATCAATAATATTAATGATTATAATAAAAAACGATATTACTTATTTTAAAAAGTAATATAAGCGTTTTGTGTCTCGGAAGCATTTTTGGGGAAGATAAGAATTTGCAGATAAAATTGCTAAGTTTATCTGAATATTAAAAGAATTAAAGTATTAGCCTAAAGTGGAAAGTATTTTTAATAAATTTCTACTTTAGGTTATTTTTATTATTTTAAGGAACTTCAATATATAGTTCTTCAGAAGTATCCTAAGGGAAGACATAATTATTTGTATAAGCTAGGAGTTTAAGAGGAACAAATATAATTAGATTAATGAAATTAGAGAAAGCAATAATGTTAGTGAGTATTTTAGTGAGGTAGCTTATTATACTGGAAAATATGAAATATTAACGAAATCCGAAAATATGGAATATGTAAGAAAAAATAATTTAAAGTTGAGGAACTATATGATGAAATTACTATATGATGTCGAAGGTAAAGTGAATTATGACAAAATTAATAAAAATACAACAGTTAAAGATGTGTTAGATGCAGTTGATATATTTTTAAATAATAATCCTCTTAATTGTAATGAATGTGAGGAGAGTTGCTGCAAAAGATCTTGGTCAGTAGAAATGGATAATATCTGTGTGAATAGATTGAGCAGTTGGAACGATGAGGCAGTTTTAGATTTTATTCAGGAAAAGTTGGTTAAAAAGAAAAATTATTATAGAGATTTTGATCAGTATGTATTAAATAAGAAAATGGACTGTAATTTTATAACAGAAACCAATCTATGCACTATCTATGAGGATAGGCCAATAATATGCAGACTTTATATCTGCATTTCAAGAAGTTATAGATATAACTTGATTAGAGAGCTCATAGGAAGTGCATATTTAAAAGCACTGATACATGAAGAAAAAATTAGAAACAATAATTTCACAAATAAAATTGTTAATAAGTATAAAAGAAATCCAGCAGTTTTTGCTAAAGACTACAATATACTTCTGGAAAAAATATTTGATTATTCAGAAGATGAAGGTTGGCTTGATATTGATGAAAGAGAAGAATTGTACAAAGAAATGATCCTAGAATAAAGTTTATAATAATAATGATTACATAATAAATTTACAAGGAATTATTAGCAACTTCAACACTACGTGTTTCAGAAGATCCCTCAGGGGAAATAAAGATTCAGGGGAAGTTTATCTTCCACTGAAGGTTAGTTGAACTTATCTAGGGTCGTGCCATTGTTAGCTCAAGTTTTGAAAAAGATTGAGTGTTACAATGGCTAGACATCAGAATTGTTATTAATGATGAAGGTATAATGAGTATTGTTGATGAAACTGTAATAAAGGTTTCTAAATAGGCTTTTATAAAGAAGCCTATAAAAAGTATAAAAGAACTTCTTAGAAAATAGAAATAAATTTACCGAGTATATTCCTAGTAAGTTATGATGTACTCGGTTATTTTTTGCTTGGAATAAGAACTTATGTGCGCATATAATTTGCAGGATTGGAAATAATTATAGTATAGGCAAATGAGTACTCAAAGTTGATTTATTCTATATTGAAAGATATCTTGAAATAGCTTAAAATTAAAAGAAAGTAGTGAGAAGAGTGACAGCTGATAGTGAGATAATAAGTTCTAGCGAAATAATAAAATCTTCTATGAATAAAACTTTAAAAGATTTAAACCTTGAAGATGATTTTCTATTTGCAAAGGTTATGAGTGATAAAGGAATTTGCAAGGAATTATTAGAAAAGATTTTAGAAGTTGAAATAGAAAAAGTAGAAATGATCCAAGAACAAAAGACTATAGATTTATTGCTTGAAAGTAAAGGTATTAGGCTTGATGTCTATGTAAAAGATGAAAATAATACAATTTACAACGTAGAGATGCAAAGAGGAAAACATAAGAATTTACCTAAAAGGTTAAGGTACTATCAAGGAAGTATTGATTTGGATCTAATAAGCAGAGGGGAAGATTACAGAAAGCTTGCTAAAAGTTATATAATATTTATTTGTACTTTTGATTTGTTTAATAAAGGAAGGCATAAATATACGTTTCAAAATGTATGTTTAGAAGATAATAGTATGATATTAAATGATGAAGCGCAAAAAATAATATTAAATACAAAGGGAATTATGAAAGATTTAAGTGATGAGTTACTGGAATTTCTTGAATATGTAGAGGATTCAACAGATGATAGAGTAAAGAGTGTAAAAGGAAGTTTTGTTAAAAATGTACATAAAAGAGTACAAGAGGTTAAAAATGATGTTTTAATGGAGGTAGAGTTCATGACTTTATTGGAAAGAGATAGAGAGAAAATTGAAGAAGGAGAAAAAAAGAAGGCATTAGAGATCGCATTAGAGATGCTAAAAGATAATGAACCAATAGAAAAAATAATTAAATATTCAAAGCTTAGTAAGGAAGAAATATTAAAAATTAAGATTTGAAAGTTATAATGTTAGAATTTATGAAAGCTGTCCTAAATGGGTGGCTTTTTCACATATAAAAAAATAGTATGATTTTTTGCATAAAAGCAAATTGTTAAAGGAGCAATTATGAATATTAATAATTTTGAGGAATATATAGATAAAACAATTTTAAAAAGAGGTTATGACTATTATAATGATGGAAATATACTTGATTCTTGTAATGTAAGAGATAATACTTATACCTTTGAAGTACAGGGAAGTGAAGATTATATCTTAATTTCAAAAATAATTCAAGTAATGATATAATAAATATAAACTGTAATCGTAATCAAAAAACCAATGAATAATATAGTGGAAGGGGAACTTAAGGTGGATAATAATTCGGTAATTAAAAAATTAACTATGTGTGGAAATTCTTTGAAGAAATTATATAAATTTCTTCCAGAAAATAGTATAAAAGCTATTCCATATACAACATCAGGTGAGTCAAAATATGATTTGGAAGTAAATATAAATGGGGTTGAATTTAAAGGAAAAGAAGATAAGTCCAACATAGTTATAAATAGTTTACATAGAAATTATACAAAAGAGGAATTAATGGCTATTCAAAAAATAGCTACGAAATGTTATACGTATCCATTTGGCGGATTAGAATTTTCTTTTGGACTAAATATTTTTAGAAATGATAAAACAGAGAAAACAATAATTAATCTATTAGATAAATATAATATTGAACCATTTTTAGAAAGTTTAGATCCAGAAGGGCATATAGAATTAAAGATTAGTAACGTGAAATACTTTTCTACAGAGGCTTTCATAAATTTTGTTTTAGAATTGCAAATATTAAATCCTTTATTAGATGAAAAATATGATAAGAACTAAAACATGAAGATGATGGATTTGAAATAATGTTTAAAGATGAAATCAATGAAATGTTAGCAGTATAGTTTGTCTATTTTATAAAATCAAGTATATATTATCTTTTTTTGCACAGACTAAAAATATAACATTACATAATTTTAGTATTTGAAAAGAAGTATAAAAATATAACTAGAAAAGAAATTTTCAGTTATATAACCTATCAAATATTTAATTTACACAAGTTATTCTATATTCTCGACATATAATTTAAAAATTATATATGATGGTAGGTGTTGCTATGAATATATTGAGAAAAATAATAATATTATTTTTGGTTTCATTAACTATGTTTACTTTAGGAAGTACAATTCAAGTTAAACCAACTTCTAGCTTAAATAATAATAACCGTGCAGTAATTAATATTGCAGTAATATTCTTCGAAACTGAAGATCCGTACACTATGAAAGTTATAGAAAGTTTTAAGGAGATAGAGAGCGTAAAGGAGAATAATGTGAAATTTACTTTTCTAAATCCTCAGAATAATATAGCTATAAATAATGAAATGTTAGATAATGCATTGAGAAGTAACTATGATTTATATATACTATATTTACCAGATAGAACGGAAGGTTCTGTAAACAATGTTATTGATAGAGTTAGACAGAGAGGTAAAGCATTAATACTAATGAATATTCCAACAGAAATAGCATTGAAATCTTCTAAAATCTATGATAAAGTTGCATTTGTAACACCAGATTCTAAGAAGGCAGGGATTGCTCAAGGAAATATTATTGTTGATTTATGGAAGAAGAATAAAGAAGCTTTAGACAAGAATAACAATGACGTACTAGAATATATCTTACTGGAAGGACCTATTAATGATCCTCAGGTAGTTGATAGATCTAAATATGCTATTTCAACAATTAATGATGCAGGAATAAAGACACAAGAGCTTGCTAAAGGAAATGAAGATTGGAATAAAGAACTGGCTAAAACTTCTATTAATAACTTATTTCTAAGATATGGTGGAAATATAGAGGCAATAATTTCAAATAATGATGCCATGGCCATAGGTGCCATTGAAGCCTTACAAAATTATGGATATAATAAAGGTGATAAACTTAAAAATATAGCAGTTGTAGGTATTGATGGATTGCCAGAAGCAAAAGATCTAATTGACAAGGGGATTATGACAGGTACTGTTATTCAAGATCCAAAGGTTCAAAGTAAATTGCTATATACTGTTGGAGTTAATCTTGTAAATAAATTAAATCCTATAGAAAATACAGATTATCAAATTGTTGACGGACAGATTATAATTCCATTTCCTTATGATACATATGTTGGTAAGGAAGTGAGCAATAACAAATAGATTTTTGAATTAATAGGCAGTCTATTGCTAAAAAATAGACTGCCTATTTCTAATTCATTTTATTTAAAAATTATGTTACGCTAAAATAAATTTTGCTATCATTTATATTGCCTCTTATGAAATTTTAAACTTAACTACATCATAAATTGAGATAGTAATTTGTTATGAATTCTAGATTACTCTAAAAGAATATACAAGTAATAAAAGTTATGCTACAATCAAATTATAAGATAATTATTATCAATTAATAACTATTTTAGTGAATGATTTTGATATATTTAATAGGTTAAGTATAAGTAATACTTATTAGAGGAGGTAAAAATTATGAATAATAACATATTGAAAATAAATAAATTAAGTTCTCAATGGGGGACAAGTGATCCTTTTCTATTTTTGGCACACCATAAGGATGCTTACCCAAAAGGGAATAATGAGATGGGACCAAATGCTTCCCTAAAAGGCAGAAATATTGGAAGTGACTTTCAGGGAATAGATGGTTGGAATATGTATCATGGAGACGTTATTCCAGGGTTTCCACAGCATCCACATAGAGGTTTTGAAACAGTTACTATAGTGTTGGATGGGTATGTTGATCATGCAGATTCAGCAGGTGCTACAGGCAGATATGGAGCTGGTGATGTACAGTGGCTTACTGCAGGGAAAGGTTGCAATCATACAGAAATGTTTCCTTTAGTTAATACAGAAAAAGATAATCCGTTGGAATTGTTTCAAATTTGGATGAATCTACCTAAAAAAGATAAATTCGTAGAACCACATTATAAAATGCTTTGGGCAGAAGACATTCCAGTAATACAAGCTCAAGATGATAGCGGCAGAACAAGTACAATAAGACTGATTTTTGGCTCTTATAATGGTATTAAGAGCTTAGATTCTTCGCCTAATTCATGGGCAAGTGAAGAGAAGAATCATGTAAGAATCTGCCTTATTCGTATGGAGCCTGAGGCTAGTATAGAACTCCCTAAAGTATCTTCGACTTTGAATAGAACTGTTTACTTCTATGAAGGAGAGAGAATAAATATTGAAGGAACAAGCATTGAGAATTATCATAGTGTAAAACTTGCAGGAGATGAAATTATAGAAATAAAAAATGGTTCAAAGGAAAGCTGTCTGCTACTTTTAGAGGGAGAACCAATTGGCGAACCTGTTGTAAGTTATGGTCCTTTTGTAATGAACTCTGATAAAGAAATTAGGGATGCTTTTGCTGATTATAGAAGTACTGGCTTTGGAGGATGGCCATGGGAACGTGATGATTTTGTTCATCCAAGAGAAAAAGGAAGATTTGCGCAATATCCTGATGGTAAAATAGAGTACAGATAATATTTGTCATCTTCAAATAGCAACAACAACATTTATGGCTTTAAAGATATCCTAGGGAAAATAAAATTTATAACTTCGTATTTTGTGAATATTGAAGGACATCAAAAAAGATACTTGCCAAATGACAAGTATCTTTTCTATTGACATAACAAAATAAAAACGATACAATAAATTGATATCGCTTTAAATGAAATGTATTATCTATTTTCCTAATTATATTATACACTTTCGAAAAAGCAATGTCAATAGTGTTTGAAAATAATTTCCCTGAATTATTTTTTAAGGAGTGAAACATTATGAGTAATAATGACTTTGAAGTGAAACTTGAACATGAATGGCTGCAGGAGGTGCTTAAAGAAGCTCAAAAGCAATTTGATGAAAAACGTAATTTTAGAGAAAAATTTAAAAGTGATGCAATTGAACTGCAAAGAGAGTTATGGGAGGAGGTAGGTTCTGTTTCTATAGCAAATGGATTAGAACAGATTGTAGACTTTATGCAGTCTATTAATGCCATGAAAATACAAAAGAGAAACCATGAGTTTACCAGAAAGCTTGAGAAAAAGTATGAAAGGCTACTTTTGTCGCCTTATTTTGCAAGAATGGATTTCGTTGAAAAAGGAGAGGAGAAGGCTGAAAAGTGCTATATAGGAATATCCAATCTTATTAATGATAATTTTGACTTCTTAGTATATGATTGGAGAGCACCTATTTCCAGCATGTTTTATGATTATGAAATTGGAGAAGCACAGTTCAAATGTCCTGAAGGATACATAGAAGGAAAACTTACACTGAAAAGACAATATAAAATTAATAATGGTAAAATTGAGTATATGTTTGACAGTAATCTTAAGATAGATGATGAAGTATTACAGGACATCCTAAGTAAAAGCACTGATAGCAAGATGAAGGCAATTGTAACTACTATTCAGAGAGAGCAGAATAAAGTTATTCGTAATGAGGAGTATAAAAATCTAATTGTTCAGGGGCCTGCAGGAAGTGGGAAAACCTCTGTTGCTATGCATAGAATTGCCTATCTTTTGTATAAGCATCGAGAGAAAATAACTCCTCAAAATATAGTGATTTTTTCTCCAAATGATATTTTCAATGAGTATATTTCTAATGTACTGCCTGAACTTGGAGAAGATAATATGCTTCAAACTACGTTTAAGGAATATATGCACAAAGCTTTAGGAAATGAATTTAATAAAGAAAATTATAGCGAAATGATGGAATATATTTTAGCATCAAAGTCGGAGGAAGCCTATAAAATAAGAAAGAACAATATAAAATTTAAAGCTTCAATTGAGTTTATTGATGTATTAAAGCAATATGTAACCTTCCTTGAAAAGGCGAATAGAAATTTTATAGATATTACATTTAGAGGAAATCTAATAATTTCCTCACAGGATTTAGAAGAGCTGTTTTTTAAAGATTATGTACAGCTTCCACTGAAAAGGAGGCTTCAAAAGATAAAAGAGAGAGTGTTGTTTCTATTAAAGCCTTATGAAGAACAGCGTATAGTAGAAGTAGCAAATGAACTTATTAATTCTGACTCTTCTTTAGATAAAACTGAAATTAAGGAAAATAGTACAGCTATTGTAAAGAATGAACTGAAGGAGCTTTATTACGAAATCAATAGAATGACAGAATTCGATTTATTTGACATTTATAAAAGGTTATTTGAAAATCTAGAGCTTTTCTTAAGAGATTTTAATATCGAGTATGATGAAAAGAAAATTGGTGAAATAAAAAGCTATACCTTAGAAAGCCTAAAAGTTAGAAGACTTAATTATGAGGATCAAATTTCTATTTTATATCTAAAGGGTGCACTGGGAGAACTTCCTAAAACCTCAGAAATTAAATACGTTATTATTGATGAGGCGCAGGATTATTCACCACTACAATATGAAATTTTTTATCAGCTTTTTAACCAAGCAAATTTAACTATATTGGGAGATTTAAATCAATCCATAAATCCATTTATGAATGTAGGAGATTATAAAAATATTTCTCATATATTTACAGAAGATAGTACTTGCATAATAAATTTAACCAAAAGCTATAGATCCACAATGGAAATTACTAAGTTTTCAAGAAGGCTGCTTAATAAGGATATTGGGGCTGAATGTGTAGAAAGAAGTGGAAAAGAGCCTTTGCTCCTTGGATTTTCAAATGAAGATGCCATAAAAGAAAAACTTCTTAAGGATATAAAAATATATAATGAGAAAAATTACAAATCCATTGGAATTATAACAAAAACTGCAAAGGAAGCAAATGATTTATATAATTTCTTAAAAGATAAGGTTAACGTTAGAGCAATAATGAAGGATGACGATGAATATATGAGTGATACCTTGATAATACCTGCATACCTTGCTAAAGGATTAGAATTTGATGTAGTGCTTATATATAATGCTGGAGAGGAAAATTATAGTAGTGAGGAGGAGAGGCTTTTGCTATACACTGCTTGTACTAGAGCACTTCATGTTTTATGCGTATATTTCTCAGGAAATGTGACATCATTAATAAAACCGTAAATTCTATTCCATAATAATTTAAAATAAGCACTTAAAGTAAAGAAAGATTAGCCGTATATGCGAATTTAAAAGCATAGAGAAAATATGAGTAATAAATTTAAGAGTAGTTTTGATAATATAAGTAAAATTATCAAAACTACTCTTTTTGTTACATTAAATAAAGTAACTTAAGATGTTTTCATGTAGTTTAATACAGGATATTTAAAATATACCAATTTTTATTTATTGGAATTTCATATGTTGCAGCTAAAGTATATTTTTTGATTTCAACTTATTAATACTTTGCTTAACTAAATTAATCGCCTCGGACGCGCTTTGTCCCTTATGCTTTATTTCACTATCACCTATTTTTGCAATTGCCTTAAATGGATATTGACTTTCGTTATTTTGCATTACGACTATTTCATGATCTCTATATATTTCCATAAAGCATACCACCTTTATTCATTTTAGATTACATCAGGTCAAACGACCTAATAGTATTATATCATACTCCGAATATTTTGAAAATTCCATCTTTTAATTATTTCCTGAAAAATAATTAAAAATACCCATTGACCTTTACCTTAGGATAACCCGTATAATGTAATTGAGAGGAGGGGAAATCGTGGAAAAGGATAAAGTATTTTATACTGCTGGAATATTTGCAAAGAAAGCTGGAATAACCTTAAAGACTATTCATCATTATCATAAGGAAGGCCTTTTATGCCCAAGTAGTTATAATGAAGCAGGTTATAGACTTTATAGTGATGAAGATTTTCAGAAACTTCAAAAGATATTAACTCTAAAGTTCATAGGTTTTTCCTTAGAAGAAATTAAGGAACTTATAAAATCAGATCAGCTTAAGAATGATGTAAGAGAATCCTTAAATCTACAAATGGATATAATTGATGAAAAGATTAATCATCTTGTTCTAGTGAAAAAGGCTATAAGTGAAGCAGAGCTTATGATTGATAGTGAGAGTAGTCTTGATTGGACTAAATTCACTAATATAATAAAAATAATTAATACAGAAAAGGTATGGTTAAATCAATATAAGAATTCAGCTAATTTATCTGCGCGAATAAATCTTCATGATTTATATAGTACAAATAAATATGGTTGGCATAGATGGTTTTTTGATCAATTAGGACTAAGTGAGGATATGACAGTTTTAGAGCTTGGCTGTGGAAATGCAAGTTTATGGCTTAGAAATGAGGATAGAATTCCAAAGAATTGTAAAATAACTTTAACAGATATATCTGAAGGAATGCTTAAAGATGCAAAGCAAAATTTAGGAGAGCACTCAAAAAAATTTGAATTTAAACAAGCTGATGCTCAAAATATACCTTATGAGGACAATAGCTTTGATGTTGTTATTGCAGATCATATTTTCTATCATATATCAGATAAACAAAAGGCCCTTTCAGAAATTAAACGAGTCTTAAAACCTAAAGGATACGTGTATTTATCTACTATTGGGAAAAATCATCTTATTGAATTAAGGGAATTACTTAAAGAGTTTAAAGAAAATCTAGTTATATCTCAATCAGATTTTTCTGAGGATTTTGGGCTTGAAAATGGAGGAAAACAAATTTCTAATAGTTTTGATTGCATTGAGTTATTAATGTATGAAGATTCACTTATAGTCACTGAGGTTGAACCTCTTATTAGTTATCTATATTCAACCACAGGAAATTCAAAGGAAATTTTAATTAATGAAAATTTAAAAAAATTTAAAAAATTAGTTGAGAATAAGATGAAAGTAACTGGAAGTGTTTTTATTACAAAGGAAACAGGTTTGTTTAAAGCATGTTCGAAAAAATAAGCCAGTATGAGTAAAATTAAAAATATTATTAAATATTAAGAATTTAGTGTACTTGCTTGCACACTAGATATATTAGAAAGGATGATTATTAATGAAGGTTTTAGTTACAGGTGGTGCAGGTTATATAGGCAGTACTGTCTGCTCTGCACTAGAGGACAATGGACATACACCGATAATTTTAGACTCTCTTATCCAAGGTAGAGAGGAATTTACTAAAAATAAAATATTCTATAAAGGAGATATTTCTGATAAGGCTTTATTAGAAAAAATATTTAAAGAAAATCCAGAGATTAAGTTTACTATTCATTTGGCTGCACTGATTATAGTGCCAGAATCTGTTGAAAAGCCTTATGAATATTATCATAATAATGTTGTAAAATCCATAGAACTGTTTAAAAATTTAAATGCTTTGGGATGTAAGAATATAGTATTTAGTTCTTCTGCTTCAGTATATGATGATGTTGAAGATTTTATGGTATCAGAAACTTCACCTGTTAGACCTAGAAGTCCATATGCTCGTACAAAATATATGATGGAAATGGTTTTGGAAGATTTTTGTGTAGCGTATGGTATGAGGGGAATATCTTTAAGATATTTTAATTTAATAGGTGCTGATCCAAAGTTTAGATCTGGCGCTTACGTAAAGTCTCCAAGCCATGTACTGGGTACATTACTTAATGCAGCTTCTGAGGAAGGAAAGGTTTTTAAAATAACTGGGACAGATTGGCCAACAAGAGATGGTTCTGCAATAAGAGACTATATTCATGTGTGGGATCTTGCTATTGCTCATGTTAAAGCTATTGAAAATTTTGATAAAGCCTTTAATTTATTAGGAAATCAAAAAGAGCCTTATCTAGTAATAAACCTTGGAACTGGTACTGGAGTAACTGTTAAAGAACTGGTTACTGCATTTGAAAAGGTAATTGGAAGACCAGTTAATAAAGAAAATGCTAAACCTAGATTAGGGGATGTACTAGGGGCTTGTGCAAATGTTTCTAGGGCTAAAGAGCTTATTGCTTGGGAAACTAGTTATTCTGTTGAAGATGGCATTCGTGATGCTTTGAAATGGGATGAAGTAAGAGAGGATATAATTAAGTTTTGAAAAATTCTCTTTGCAACATTTCTATAAGTTCTAATTAAGATTTTATAGCTCACATCACGAAAGCCTAAATGGTTTTCAGGATTAATGACAATTGATAATTGAAACATATATATTTTACCCATAAGAATGTAAAATTTAGTAATGAATATATAATGATAACTATAGAAACAGAAAAAATTATTGAATATTAAAGAAAAACAGGAAATATTTCTGTGATTACAATTTTTCTCAAAATTGTTATTGACAATTTTGTCTCTTACCGTATAATATATTTATACACAATGGCTGGTGTTAATTACACCAGTCATTTTTTTTACAATAATTTTAACGTTAAAAAATTATCTAGGAATATATTAAAGAAATAATAGTAAATATTATTATGCATAATATGATGTGAACAATAAGCTGGGATAAAAATATTAATTATATGACGAAGGTGTCTATAAAATCAAGGAAGATTTTATAGACACCTTTTTTGTATAAAAAGGATTATTATTAAAAATTATAAGTTGGAGGAGATTTTTATGATAAAAAAGATGTTTCTTAAAAGAATATTTGGGGTAGTAACAGTAATAGCAATGACAGCAACAATGGTTATGGGGTGTAGCGAAACAGCTAAAGTAAGTTCAAACGGGGGAAGTTCAGCTAGTGGAGATACGATTAAGATCGGAGGAGTATTTCCATTAACAGGTGATGTTCCAGCTTTAGGTTCAGCAATGGAAAACGGAGCAAAACTTGCAATAAAAGAAATAAACGATGCTGGTGGTGTTCTTGGTAAAAAATTAGAGCTTGTTTCAGAAGATGATCAAAATCAAGCAGCAACAGCTCCAAATGCTATTACAAAGTTAATTACACAAGATAAGGTTTCAGCAGTAGTCGGAACATATGCAAGTAAATGTTCAATTCCAATGGCAGCAGTTGCAAAAGATATGAAAACCGTTATGATTACTCCAGGGTCAACAAATGAAAAGGTTACTACTGAAGGTGGAGATTATGTATTCAGAGCATGCTTTATAGATCCATTACAAGGTAAAGTTGGTGCAAAATTCGCAGCAGAAAACCTAAAAGCTAAAAAAGTAGCAATGCTTTATGATGTAGGTAATGATTATTGTGTAGGTATTTCAAAAGAATTCAAGAAGAACTTTGAAGCGGCAGGTGGTACTGTAGCATATGAAAAAACTTACAATGCAGGAGAAAGTGATTTCAAAGCATTTTTAACTGAAATTAAAGAATTAAATGTAGATGTACTTTATCTTCCAGATAACTACTCAACTGTTGGATTAATTGCAAAACAAGCAAGAGAAATTGGTATTAAGGCACCATTCTTAGGTAGTGATTCATGGAGTGATCCAGGTCTTGTAAAAGTTGGAGGAGATGCTATTGAAGGTTCTTACTTCACAGATCACTTATCATTAAAATCAGATAATGCAGCAATTAAAAAGTTCGTTGATAATTATAAAAAGGAATATAGTGGTGATCCTAGTGCATTCTCTGTACTTAGCTATGACTCAGTTTACATTGTAGCAGAGGCAATAAAACAAGCGGGAAGCACAGATGAAAATGCGATTAAAGATGCAATGGCAAAGTTAGATGCAGATTGTGGAACTACACATTATAAATTTGATGACAAACATAACCCAATTAAGAGTGTAGTTATTAATAAAGTTGTAAAGGGACAATTTGAATTTGAAACTGAGGTTAAATAATTCTAAAGAAAATTAAATTTTATTGTTTAGCGGCTATATCAACTTAGGTAAGCTGTAATTTAAGTAGGCCTAAAGATATAGTCGTTTTTAAAGGAGAGATGTAGATGGGTACTTTATTGCAACAAATTGTAAATGGTATATGTCTTGGTAGTGTTTATGCATTAATAGCTATTGGTTATACCATGGTATATGGAATTATTAAATTAATTAATTTTGCTCATTGTGATATTTATATGGTTGGTGCTTTCTTAGGGTACTTTGCAGCAACAGTATTAGGCTTCGGATTTATTCCATGTTTGATTTTTTCTATGGTTTCTTGCGCAATCTTGGGTATGTTAATTGAAAGAATCGCTTATAAACCACTTAGAAATTCACCGAATGTAACCTTATTAATAACTACAATGGGAATGGAACTTATATTACAAAACTTTGTAAAAGCTGATTTTATAGCAGGTCCAAATACAAGAAATTTTCCAGAAGTAATTCCTCTAATTTCTTATAAAATTGGAACAGTAACAATAAGCAATCTTCAAATAATTGCGCTTGCCATCACTATTATATTATGTATTGGATTACAGTACTTAGTAAACAGAACCAGAACAGGTAGAGCTATGAGAGCAACTTCTTATGATAGAGATGCAGCGGCCTTAATGGGAATAAATATTAATAAAGTAATTTCTTTAACCTTTGCATTAGGTTCAGCTTTAGCCGCAACAGCTGGGGTACTTGTTGGTATGCTATATCCTAGACTTGAACCTGCTATGGGAGTTATGCCAGGACTTAAATCCTTTGTAGCTGCCGTTCTTGGTGGAATTGGAATTATACCAGGGGCAATGTTTGGTGGAATTGCAATGGGGCTTATTGAAACCTTATCAAAGGTATATATTAGTTCTGGTTTATCAGATGCAATAGCTTTTTCTATTTTAATTATAATTCTTATTGTAAAACCAACTGGTTTATTTGGTAAGAAAAACAATGTGAAGGTGTAGGTGATAAGAATGGTAAATAAGATGAGTAAAAAGGGAAATAGTCTAAGTTCAAGCTTAGTTAAGCCTATATATACCAGATACTTAATTACAACAGCAGTTCTTGCTTTGATATATTTTTTTCTAATGTTTTTAGTAAATCAAGGGATAATTGGTGATTATATTCTTAGAATTATGAAGCAAATTGGAATATTTTTAATTGCTGCCTTGGGCCTTAATCTTATCTTGGGCTTTACTGGTCAATTTACTATGGGACATGCTGCTTTTATGTCAATAGGAGCATATGGGTCAGCAATAATGACTAAAAATTTTAATATGCCTTTTCCAATTGCTTTACTTGTAGGAATTATATTAGCTGGAATTTTAGCAGCTTTAATTGGATACCCAATATTAAGACTTAAAGGGGATTATTTGGCTATTTGTACTTTGGGTTTTGGAGAAATAGTAAAGGTTGTAATTCAAAATGTAGATTATGTTGGTGGTGCTAGAGGTATTTCAGGGATACCATCAAACACTTCATTTTTAATTGTATTTATAGGGGTAGCCCTTTGTTATGCAATATTAAAAAATTTAATTCATTCTTCAAAAGGTAGAGCAATTATGGCTATTAGAGAAGATGAAATAGCAGCAGAGGCCATGGGGATAAATTCTACTAAATATAAGATGACTGCATTTATAATTGGTAGTAGTATGGCTGGTCTTGCTGGTGGCTTATATGCCCATTTTAATTCTTTTATTGATCCAGCAAGCTTTGCTTTTGCAAAATCAATTGAATTAATAACTTATGTAGTACTTGGTGGAATGGGAAGTTTATCAGGAACTGTAATTGGTACTTCAATTCTTATTTATTTACCTGAATGTTTAAGAGGACTTAGTGAAGTATTTAAGACCTATCGTATTTTAATTTATGCTATTATGCTTGTGCTTATGATGATCTTCCGCCCACAAGGTATCCTTGGAACAAGAGAGATTTCGGTAGCTAACCTAGTAAAATTCTTTAAGAAATTTGGAAAAACACCTGTAAAGAATATTGATCAAAACGAAAAGGCTGGTGAGTAGTATGTCTTTGCTTTCAGTAGAAAATTTAACAATAAGATTTGGTGGTCTTACTGCTGTTTCTGATGTAAATATGGAAATTGGTGAACATCAATTAATTGGTCTTATAGGACCAAATGGTGCAGGTAAAACAACTCTTTTTAATATGCTTACTGGTGTTTATAAACCAACAGAAGGAAAAATAGAATTAAATGGTGAACGTATTGATGGAACTAAACCTTATAATATTACCTCAAAACATATTTCTAGAACCTTTCAAAATATTAGACTTTTTAAAGACTTAACTGTACTTGAAAATGTTATGATAAGCTTCAACTATCAAGCAAAGTCTAGCTTGTTTACATCTATAATTAAGACTCCAGCTCATATTTTGGAAGAAGAAAAAATGAAGCAGGAAGCTTTAGAAATATTGAAGATTTTTAAGTTAGATGATAAGGCAGAGGAGCTTGCAAGTAACCTTCCTTATGGAAAGCAAAGAAGATTAGAAATAGCGAGAGCCTTAGCAGCTAAACCTAAACTTTTACTTTTAGATGAACCAGCTGCTGGTATGAATCCTCAGGAAACAGTAGAACTTACTGAACTTATTCGTTGGATAAAAAATCAATTTAAAATATCTATTTTACTTATTGAACATGATATGAAACTTGTAATGAATGTATGTGAATATATTTATGTACTTTCCTTTGGTGAAATTATTGCTAAAGGAATTCCAAAGGAAATTCAAAAAAATCCTCAAGTAATTGAAGCGTATTTAGGAAAGGGGGCGGCACAATAATATGTTAAAGGTAGAAAATATTAATATATCATATGGGGCAATTCATGCAATTCATGATTTGAGTTTAGAAGTAAAGAGTGGAGAAATTGTGACATTAATTGGAGCAAATGGAGCTGGAAAAACTAGTACTCTTAGGGCAATTAGTGGTTTGAATCCAGTTAAGTCTGGAGAAATAACTTATGAAGGCAAGGTGATTAGCAATATAGGAGCACATAAGATAGTAGGTTATGGCCTTAGCCAAGTTCCAGAAGGAAGAAGAGTCTTTGGTGATCAGACAATAGAAGAAAATCTTTTATTAGGTGCTTATTTAAGAAAGAGTAAAGCTGAGATTAAAGCATCAATGGAAGAGGTTTTTAACTTGTTTCCAAGAGTAAAGGAAAGAAGAAAGCAGCTTGCAGGAACTATGTCAGGTGGTGAGCAGCAAATGCTTGCAATTGGTAGAGCTTTAATGGCGAAACCTAGATTGTTATTACTTGATGAACCATCCATGGGGCTTGCTCCAATAGTAGTTGAAGAAATCTTTGAAATTATAAAAAATATTCGTAAAGCTGGAACAACAATTCTTTTAGTAGAGCAAAATGCAAATGCTGCCCTTCAAATAGCAGATCGAGGTTATGTTTTAGAAACAGGTAGTGTTGTATTAGAAGGTTTAGCACAGGATCTGTTACATGATGACTCTGTTAGAAAAGCTTATTTAGGGGAATAAAAATTTTATATGGATAAAATGGATTATAAAATATTAAAATGTTTAAAAGCAAATGCAAGAATTAAAGCCGCTACTATAAGCAGTCAAATTCACTTATCAGTTTCAGCAGTTCTTGAACGCATACATAAGATGGAAAAAAATGAAGTGATTCAGAATTATACAATAATAGTAGATCAAAAAAAATTAGATAATGATGTGACTGCTTTGATGGAAGTTAGTCTTGAGCATCCAAAGTTCTACGACACTTTTACTTTGGCTATTAAAGGTAATGATAATATTGTTTCCTGCTATTATTTAACTGGAGATTATGATTTTATGATTAAAATAATTTGTCAATCATCTGACCATCTTGAGAAAATCCATCGTTCAATAAAAAGTATAGAAGGAGTATCAGCAACGAAAACTCATTTTGTTTTAAAAAATATAAAAAATACCTTTTGTGTAATACCAGAAGTGGAGGATTAACTGAGAATATTAAAAGTTAATTTCGTAAGTGGAGGCAATTTTTAGTGCAGTAGGTGGAGGATTAACTGAGAATATTAAAAATTTCATGTTTTTTATTGAAATTGTTAAAATATAAGAAAAAATTATGGTGAAATAACAAATAACAATAAAATTTACTTGAATTTAAAAAAATATTGATAAATATTTCGGTTGGATATACTATATGAATATAGTATTAGTTCCAGAGAAGCACCAGATATACTTTAGACGAAGAAGTCAAATTCAAAGGTCTAAAATATGTCTGGTTTTTTATTTTAGATATTTTAGTATGAAAATTAAATTTGGATATTTTTAGGAGGGAAATTAAATGGAGAATTTAGGTTATTACAATGGAAAGTTTGGATTATTAGAAGAAATGACAGTACCAATGCTTGATCGTGTTTGTTATTTTGGAGATGGAGTTTATGATGCTACTTATAGCAGAAATCATAAAATATTTGCATTGGATGAGCATATTGAAAGATTTTATAACAGTGCAGGTTTATTAGGAATAAAAATTCCTTATTCAAAAGAGCAAGTAAAAGAAATTCTTAAAGAAATGGTATTGAAGGTTGATTCAGGAGAACAATTTGTATATTGGCAAATTACAAGAGGTACTGGTATGCGTAATCATGCTTTCCCTGGAGATGAAGTTCCTGCAAATCTATGGATTATGTTAAAGCCTCTAAATATTAAGGATATGTCAAAAAAACTAAAGTTAATTACTTTAGAAGACACTAGATTTTTGCACTGTAATATAAAAACCTTGAATTTATTACCAAGTGTAATTGCAGCTCAAAAAACTGAAGAAGCAGGCTGTCAAGAAGCTGTATTCCATAGAGGTGATAGAGTAACTGAATGTGCTCATAGCAATGTATCAATTATTAAGGATGGTATATTAAAAACTGCACCAACAGATAATTTGATTTTACCTGGCATTGCAAGAGCTCATCTTATTAAAATGTGCAAAGCCTTTAATATTCCTGTAGATGAAACAGCCTTTACCTTGAAAGAATTAATGGAGGCAGATGAAATTATAGTTACTAGTTCGGGACAATTTTGCATGGCAACTAGTGAAATAGATGGAAAACCTGTTGGCGGAAAAGCACCAGAGCTTGTAAAGAAATTACAAGCTGCTTTGTTAAATGAGTTCTTAGAAGAAACAAATGTAGATTAGGAGGTAAAATATGAATCAACAAGAATTAACAATATTTAATTTAGGTGAGAACTTAGATAATTTAATGAATTTAGATCCTAGAGGCTACGGTGTGTGTCGTATTTTATATTCTGCAGCAAGAAAGTATACAAAAGAGCCTTTAACTACTAATGCAGCAAAAAAATTAGTAAACACATTGAAAGCTGGAGACTTAGTTTATATAATGACGGGTTTTGTGCTGCTTCCTTTTAAGAAGGCTGAAATGGATGGGATTGTTAGTTCGATGATATTAGCCAGAGCACTTATAAAAGCTTTTAATGTAAAACCGGTAATAATATGTCCAGAAGATAATATGGAGGCTGTAAAAAATTTAGCCCAGGTAATAGGAGTTCATTTATATGATACTATACAAGAATTAAAGGAATATCCTATATCCATTGCAGCGATTCCATTTACAAAGGATATAAATGAAGCGGAGAAGCAAGCTGATGAAATTATTGATAAGGGATTACCAAGTGCTGTTATCAGTATTGAGTGCCCAGGTGCTAATTCAATTGGAGTTTATCATAATGCGGTAGGACTAGCTGTAACAGAATTAGAGGCAAAACAGGATATCTTATTTACTAAATTACAAGATAAGGGTGTTCTTAATATAGCAATAGGAGATCTTGGAAATGAAATTGGTATGGGGACTATTAGCGAACATTTACAAGAATATGTTCCATATGCAGCTGAAGGGAAATGTAATTGTGGCTGCAATGGTGGAATTGCTGTAGCTACAAAGGCCGATAATATTATTACTGCAACAGTTTCTGACTGGGGCTGTTATGGATTAATTGCTGCAATTGCATATTTAAAGAAGGATTTAGAAATATTACACACAAAAGAGTTACAAGAAGAAGCAATGGTGGTAGCTTCAAGAAGTGGAATGATAGATATGTATGGATGGCTTGTTCCTGCAATAGACGGCTTTGGTTTATCAATGAATCTTTCAATAGTTAATTTGATGAGAGAATGTGTATCTTATGCTATTAAATTAGAAGATACCTGCGCAACTTGGTTTGATAAAGTTATTGAATTAGGCTTTTATGAAAAGGTAGTGTGAAATTATATCAGTTATTAGTTAAGAGGTATGAATTAAGAGTTAAGGAAGAAAAGCTACAGGCTTTTAGAGAAAGTTCCGTATTGTTGTATTGATACTCTTTTTATATAAGATCAGTATTGTGGCATAGCAACTCTTTTTATAGGTGCGTATTGTGGCATAACCACTCTGTTTAGATGTGTAGAAATAGCATCGCTATTTCATCCTAAAACTCATAACGCAGCACTCATAACTCATAACTGAAATAAAGGAGTGGTAAGTGGTGGATTATTCTAAAATGAAACCAAGTGAGGTTAGAACTTTAATACGTGAAGGTAAAATTACAGGACCAACTTCAGGCATGTGTGCTGGATATGCACAAGCTAATTTGGTTATCTTGCCAAAGGAGTTAGCCTATGATTTTCTATTATTTAGTCAAAGAAATCCTAAATCTTGTCCTATATTAGAAGTGAGTGATGTGGGCAGCAGGAGTTTAAGATATATAGCAGAAGGTGCAGATATTGCTAAAGATATTCCTAAATATAGAGTTTATGAAGAAGGAGTATTAACTGGTGAATATACTAGCATTGAGCATTTATGGAGAGATGATTTTGTAAGCTTTTTAATAGGGTGTAGTTTTTCCTTTGAATCTGAGCTTTTAGAGGCGGGAGTACCTATACGTCACATAGAGGAAAATTGTAATGTCCCTATGTTTATTACTAATATAGACTGTGAACCAGCAGGTATTTTTAATGGAAAAATGGTGGTGAGCATGAGGCCTATTCCATATGATCAAATTGTAAAGTCTGTAATGGTAACCGGAGCAATGCCAAAGGTTCATGGAACACCAATTCATATTGGAGATCCTTCTGCTATTGGAATTTCAGAAATTAGTAGGCCTGATTTTGGAGATAGTGTTAAAATAAAAGAAGGAGAAGTTCCAGTATTTTGGCCTTGCGGTGTAACGCCACAAGCTGTAGTTATGAATGTTAAACCCAAAATAGTGATTACACATTCTCCTGGGCATATGCTTATAACAGATACGAAAAATATAGACATTAAGCTCAGTTAACTGTAAACTGATCAAACGGGGTGGAGTATGTATAAAGTAGATTTAAATTGTGATTTAGGAGAAAGTTTTGGAGCCTATAAACTTGGTTTGGATGAAGAAATAATTTCATATGTATCTTCTGCTAATATAGCTTGTGGCTTTCATGCAGCTGATCCACTTGTGATGGACCATACTGTGAAACTTGCTAAGGCAGCTGGTGTTAGTGTTGGAGCACATCCTGGTTTTCCGGACTTAGTGGGCTTTGGAAGAAGAAATATGAATGTTTCTCCAAAAGAAGCTAAAGCTATGGTGCAATATCAAATTGGCGCTTTAGATGCTTTTTGTAGAGCGCAAGGAATTAAAATGCAACATGTAAAACCTCATGGTGCTTTATATAATATGGCTGGCAAAGATTTAAAACTTGCTGAAGCTATTTGTCAAGGGATATATGAAGTGAATTCTGAATTGATTTTACTTGCTTTAGCTGGAAGTGAAATGATAAAGGCAGCAGAAAATATTGGATTAAAAGTAGCAAGAGAAGCCTTTGCTGATCGTGCTTATGAAGAAGATGGCTCTTTGGTTGCAAGGGCTAAAGAAGGCGCTATGATCACAGATGAAGCCGTGGTTATTAAAAGGGTTATTAAGATGATAAAAGAAAACAATGTTACTGCTATCACAGGTAAAGATATATCTATCAAAGTTAATTCTATATGTGTCCATGGAGATGGAGCTAAGGCTTTGGAATTTGTAAAAAAAATTAGGCTTAGCCTTGAAGCAGAAAATATAGAAATTGTTCCATTGTATAAAGTTTTATTGGATACATTATGAAAAGTAAAGTTGTAAAGTGGAGATATTATTTTATACAAATTAGTAAATAGTCATAGTGGGAAATCAATGAGTTAGGAAATAAAAGCTATTAGTTTAAAATATTAATATTAAATCAAGAAAAAAAGTCAGAAGAGGAGAAATATTTATATGGAAACAGGCAAATTCAAAACTGAAATTTCTCAAATAAGTGAAACAGCAGCTTTAGTTGAGTTTGGAAGGGAAATAAGTGAAACTATAAATAAAAAAGTGAGAACCTTTTGTGCTTATCTTGATGAGAATCCTTTTCACGGAATGATAGAATATGTGCCAGCTTTTGCAAGTGTTTCTGTTATTTATAATCCTTTGGATATGAACAGTGAAGCTCCTTATGAAGTAGTAAAAGGTATTTTAGATGATATAATAGCTAAGCTTGATTTTTCATCAGTATATGAAGAAAATATAGTTGAAATTCCAGTATGCTATGGTGGTGAATTTGGACAAGATATTGGGGAAGTTGCAAAAATAAATAATATTTCTGTAGATGAGGTTATAAAGATTCATTCTGAAGGGAAATATCTAGTTTATATGCTTGGCTTTGCTCCAGGATTTCCGTATTTAGGAGGAATGTCTGAAAAGATTGCAGCTCCAAGACGGGAAACTCCAAGAACAGCAATACCAGCTGGTTCAGTAGGGATCGCAGGAATGCAGACAGGGGTATATCCCATAGAAACACCTGGAGGCTGGCAGCTTATAGGAAAGACACCCTTAAAACTGTTTGATTTAAAGAGAAAGTCTAAAAGTCTCTTAAAGTCAGGAGATATAGTTAAATTTTATCCTATTTCTTATGAAGAATATGTTCAGTTAAAGGAGGAAGAATAGTGAGAATATCTGTTTTAAATCCAGGGCTACAGTCAACTATTCAAGATTTAGGAAGACACGGGTATCAAAAATACGGAGTTATAGTCAGTGGTGCCATGGATACTTATTCCATGCGCCTTGCAAACATTGTAGTTGGAAATACTGAAAAGGAAGGTGTTTTAGAAATTACGATGATTGGTCCTTCCTTAGAGCTAGAAAAGGGAACTTTATTTTCTATAACAGGTGGAAATATTTCACCAACTATTAATGGAAAGAAAATTCCAATGGGAAGACCTATTTATTTAAAGGAAGCTTGTGTATTAAATTTTGGAGCTTGTATAGCGGGTTGTCGTTCTTATTTAGCAATAGCAGGTGGCTTTGAGGTTCCAGAAGTTATGGAAAGTAAAAGTACATATTTAAGAGCACAATTTGGAGGCTTTAATGGAAGAACTTTAAAAAAGGGAGATATTTTAAATCTTGGAGTTAAAAGTGTGGAAGCTAAGAAAATAATAGAAAAACTACAGCAAATAACCTCAAAAGGTGAATTTACAGCTCCAAGCTGGTATATAGGGGATTCTATTGCAGAAAATTCTAATAGCACATTTGTTAGAGTTTTTAAAGACAGGCAATTTAACAATATTTCTGAGGAAAGTGTAAATAAATTTTTTAATTCAGAGTTTAATGTAGATAATAAATCAGATAGAATGGGATATCGGTTATTTGGAGAAAAAATAGAGCTTAAAGAAAGTTTGGAAATGATATCAGAAGAAGTTTCTGTTGGTACAATTCAAATTCCACCAGATGGTGACCCTATTATTTTATTAGCAGATAGACAAACTACAGGAGGATATCCTAAACTAGCACATGTAGCATCTGTAGATATTCAAAAAATAGTTCAACTTAAACCTAATGATAAAATTAAATTTAAACAAATTACATTAAAGGAAGCTGAGAGACTGTATTTAGAAAGAGAAAAATATATTAAAATCTGTGAATATATTTTCAAATTTTTTTAGAAGTCGATGGCAATTCTCGGTTAAAACTTCACCTGTTTACTGTTTGTTTTATGAATTATTCATCTAAATTTAAAGATTTTAAAACTAGGAAATTAGTTATTTAGCAAATATGTAATTTGCTAAAATACATAATGCATATGAAATGAAATGTTACATATATGTATGTTTAAAATAAATGTTGGTAATGTTTAGAAACTTAATATTTAGGCAATTATTAAGAGGATTTGAATATTTAATTTATATTTTAACGATAAATTGAGGTGATTCTCTTGATAAAGACTGATACTAATTTTAATTTATTGAATTCTCATATTACTACTTTGATAAAAAAAGATATGTATTTAAATAGAATTATTGAAAAATGTCCTAATTGTGAGTCAAAACACTACATAAAATATGGATTGTTTAAAGGGTTTCAAAGATATAAGTGTAAAGAATGCGGCAAAACGTTCTCTAAGGCAACCAGTTCTTTATGGAGTTATTCAAAAAAGAAACCTACTCAATGGGTCAAGTTTACTGAATATGTGCTTGAAAGAAAATCCTTAAGATTTTGTGCAGAAAAATTGGGACTAAGCTTAGTAACAGCTTTTTATTGGAGACATAAAGTGTTGCATGGACTTAATTATGATAGTGTTCCAGAAAAGCTGAGTGGAGATGTACATATTGCTAAAAAATTAATACCTGAGAATTTTAAAGGAAGTAAAAATATTACTATCACAGTGCGTCACAATATTTGGGTTGTAGCTGCAAAAGACTGTGAGGATTCTATTATAATTAAACCAATTTCAAGATGTCATTGGCATTTGCCTAGCTTTAATAAAAAAATTTATTATTTAATTGATGAGAAAGCTTATATAGTGCCATATGGTGATCGATATATTTCTTTAGTAGCAAAAGCACATAATAAAAAGCATATAAAAGAAGTCAAGAATGATAAAATAATCTGGTCATTCCAAATTATTTTAGAAAAATGGCTGAAAAAATATCATGGTGTTGCTTCAAAATATTTAGAAAAATATCTTGCACTTTTTATATTATATATTACAAAAAAAGAAATAAATTGTATGGAAATATTCAAAAAATTATCTTTTGAAAACAAATTCATTAAAATATTAGATATAGGTAGGCTTAAGACTCAAAGCAATAGTGTATTACTTTGAGTCTCCAATTTCTAATTAGCAACATTTATTTTAAACATTCTTACATATGAAATAAAATATAAAGTTCTTCTTTCTTGTTATTTTATAGTATTTAACATTATGGAGTTATTTGAGGATATTTAATAATCGGAACATTCGAATTTATGGAAAACTTTTAAAAATTTTTTGAAAAAGCTGATAGCAAAGTTAGGTAAAAAAAATTTACCTTTTTACTATTAAATTTTCAAATCATTAGGCCATAGATAACTGATTAGTCTTTTAGAAAAGTGAATTTTGATACAAAATCCTGGAAACAATGCAAAGACTTTTTATGATTTGTTAAGACTATTTAAAATCATTCCGACAACAACTAGTAATGCTCCTATTAAACCAATAAAAGTTGGAATTTTATCATGAAATATAAATACACCTCCAAGTAAGGTGAAAATTACCTCACCAGATTGTGTTGATTCTATGACAGCTAATTTATGTGTATCATTGCTTACCATATCAGTAGCTTTAAAAAATAATATGGTAGCTATAATTCCTGAAAAAATAGCAACTATTAAGGATTGGAGGATTTGTCCTTTATTTGGTAAACCAGCAGATATGGAAGCATAGCTAGCTAGTATTATCCAAAAGGGCATACTACATAGTGTCATGCCAAATACCCTTTGAAAGGTACTAAATTTATTATTACAAACCTCCATCATTTTACGATTACCTAGTGGATATGCAAATGCAGCTGCAATAACAGGAATAATTCCTAAAAGAGTTTTAAGAAAAGTTGTATTCTTTGCTTCTTCAAACTGCATTAAGAATATTCCTAATAAAATTATGGAAGACATGAGGATAGATTTTTTAGGAAGCTTGTTTCTTATTTTGCATGTCCCATTATTAGTTTCAATACTCGTAAAAAATAATGGAGACATAAGTCCTCCAGCAACTATTGTCAATTGCCAAGTTCCAGCAACTAACCATGAAGCACCATATGCTGATGCAAAACACAAAGGTGCATAAAATAAACCAAAGCCTATTGTGCTCCAAGTAAGCCATTGAATAGGCTTTTTTGCTATATCTTTTAATACCTCAAATAATTCATTTTTTATAATAACTATAATAAACAGAATTGGAAGCATAAAAATATATCTTAGAGTGGAACTCCAAAGCCAACTACCACTAGAAATGTTCATTTGTTGATTAAGGATAAAAGTAAATGCAAAAAAGAATGATGCAGTGACTCCTAATATAAATGCTTTCGCCATTTTAAAACTCCTTTTTATGAATATTAAATATAAAAGTAAATGCAAAAAAGAATGATGCAGTGACTCCTAATATAAATGCTTTTGCCATTTTAAAACTCATTTTTATAAATATTAAATATAAAATTATAAACTAAATATATTAAAGATGTTATAATGTATATATACGTTATATTATACAGTTATATTATACAGTTATATTATATATTGTGCAATATATAATATAATTTACGTTATAGCATACAAAGGCATTATGTATACAAGGAGTCGAGTAATGAAAGATTTGAATTTAATTATTGGTAATAAATTAAAAGATATTCGAAATAAAAGAAATTTAAGTTTAGAAGAAGTGGCTAAGCTAACAGGAGTTAGCAAGGCAATGTTAGGTCAAATAGAAAGAGGGAAGTCTAATCCAACAGTTTCTACCTTATGGAAAATTGCAACAGGATTAAAAATATCTTTTTCCTTATTTATTGATGAAAATCAAGAGGATTTAAAGGTAATAAATCAAAAGGATATTAGCCCAATAATTGAAGATAATGACAGAATGAAGCTTTATCCAATCTTTCCTTTTGATGCAAACAAGGGTTTTGAAATATTTACAATTGAATTAGAACCAGCTTGTAATCATATATCTACACCTCATAATGAGGGGGTTGAAGAATATATTATTGTAACAGAAGGGGAAATTGAAATAGATATAAATAACAAAATATTTAAATTGCAAAAGGGTAATTCAATAAGATTTATGGCAAATTGTCCTCATTCATATAAGAATATAAATCAAGGTAGGTCAGTATTTCAAAATATAATACTTTATTTTAAGTAATTTGATTAACAAGGTTTTTGTAGAGGTCCACTTGAAACCGCTAAAAAGCACTTTATAAAAAATTTGGATATTTATGTATTGATCATAGTAAGAAAATTGACAATTTAAATATTGAGAAATTAAATTTAATTATTGAGAATATTTTAGATGTTGAAAGTTTAGAAGAGGTAGATATATATTTCTAAATGTAAAAATTAAAAGATATTCATTGATTCAGAAGTAAAAAATTAAAAATATTTATTAGTTAGAAAAGCAGAAAATAAAAGAAAACTCTATAACAATCCTTTTTTTATAAGGAGTGTTATGGAGTTTTCACTAATTAATATATATAACTATTATTCTTCAATTGGAAACCAACCAGGTGTATTTACAATTGCATTCCAAAGAGGAACTGGTACAGATAAAACTTCTCTATCATTTTTATTTAATTTAGTTCGAATTTCTGAAGCTTTACCAAGTTGAATTTTACTAGTCCAATCAGGTTCGATAATTATTTCTCTGCCGAGGGCAACTAAATCAACACCACTTTCTAATGCTTTAAGGGCATCCTCAGGTGTATTAATTGCTCCAACCCCTATAAATGGAACTCTACCATGAATTTGATCTATTAGTTTATTAATAACAGGAGAAGTTTCCTTTGCATCACGTATTGAACTTTGCCAAAAATTCATTAATGAAGCATGTAAATAACTTAATCCTTGGTCAGCCAATATATCTACAAAAGAAAGAGTATCTTCTAATGTAATACCAGGGTTTTCAATTTCTTCTGGTGAAAAACGGTAGCCTACTATGAAGTTTTCAGCACCTTTTTCTTTTACTGCTTTTTTCACTTCTGCTATGACAGCTAATGGAAAATTCCTTCTTTTATCTCTGCTGCCACCCCAAAAATCTTCTCTTCGGTTTGAGTGAGGTGAAATAAATTGTTGTAATAAGTATGTGTTAGCACCATGAATTTCTACACCATCAAAGCCTGCTTCTATTGCGAGTTTTGCTGTTTCACCAAAAGCTTTTATTAGTTCTTGAATTTCTGCTTCTGTCATTTCCTTTGGTACAACTGCACCAGGTCTTTCGGCAGCTACAGCACTTGCACTAATAGGTTGACCACCAGGTATTTCATCAGGAAGTGCCATTCTACCAGCATGAAAAATCTGTAAGATTGCTAATGCACCTTCGCCTTTAATAGTTTCTGCTAATTTCTTTAAACTAGGTAAAAAACTCTTGTTATAGGCAGCAAATTCTCCTTGAAAGCCTTTGCCAGAAGGGGCTACATATGTTGTTGCTGTGATTACCATACCAACTTCTTTAGCTCTTTTTTTATAGTAACTTAATTCAGCATCAGAAACTGTTCCGTCTTCATTTGCTGAAAAAGTAGTCATTGGCGCCATAACAATAGGATTTCTTAAAGTAATTTTTGTATTTAAATTTTTAGATTCAATTAAGTTTTTTAATTCCATTTTAATCTCTCCCTTTTCGAAATAATTTTTAATTATGAATATGTAAGTTCGGATTAATGTTATATATCTTAATTTAACATTGATAATTGGAACTTATATAGATTAATATTGTTGTTAAATATAAAATTAACTTATAGACAGTATAATTGTCTTAAATTTAATTTAGCACAATTAATATGCTTAAAAAAATAAGCAATAATATTGATACAATGTGCTTTAAATTTATTTTACTACAATTAAAATTGTTTGTAAACAATAATTGTTATTTATTAAGATTTTTTTCCTTTTCTTAATATTAAAAAGTTTTTCTATTTAAAACTAGATAACGTAGTACATACACCTGCATCTAGTGCCTTGGGAATGATAGCTATAGGTGCTGGAGGTATGAGCGTAGCTAGGGCTATGCAGGTCAAACATTTCCATTAGTTATGCAATTAGAAAAATTAATGCATGGGGATAAGTTTGTTATGAAAATTATTTACATGATTTAACCTTTAGGATATAAGGGGGATTTACTCAAAAGATAAAAAGGGTTAAGCAGATTGCATTAACCCTTTTGTGTATATTTGGCATAAGATGCCTTTTATTTATATTAGCTAACTTTAGAATTATCTAATTCATTATCATTATCTAACTTTAAAGTTATCTAATTCATTATCTAACTTTTCAGCTAAAGATTTAAGAGTTTCAGCATACTTGGTGAATCTATCCATAGCAGAAGCTATTTCTTCAGTTGAAGCGGTTACTTCTTCTGATGATGAAGCAGTTTCTTCAGAAATTGAAGATATATTTTCTATTTCAATCATGGTGTTTTCTTTCTTTTCACCCACATCCTTTATAGAGAATTTTATTTCATCAATCTTATTGATCATTGTATTTATTGAATTAAGAATATCATCAAATATTTTTTGTGTATTAGTTACTTCTAAATCCTGCTCTATTACTATATCTTCAGTAGCTTTAATAGCTTGGACAGCAATAGTTGATTTTTTTTGAATATTTTCGATGATTGATTTTATTTCTTCAGTTGAATTTTTAGATTCTTCAGCAAGCTTTCCAATTTCGGCTGCTACAACAGCAAAGCCTTTACCAGCTTCACCTGCACGCGCTGATTCTATACTTGCGTTTAGTGATAATAGACTGGTTTGTTCTGTTATTTCTGCAATAGCTTCTGAAATTGAAGAAATTTTTATAGTACTTTCGTTCATGTCTTGAATAATTCTATTAACTTCTGAAGTAGAGGTCTTTGTTTTATTTGTTTTATCAATCAAAGTATTTATTATAGATAATCCTTTTGTACCTAGTGTTTTGGTATTATTGGATAACATATCTATCTGAGTGGAATTTTCACTGATTTTATCTAACTTTTTAGAAAGCTCATTCATTTCAGTAACACCATTTTGAGCATTTTGAGCTTGCTGTGTTGCACCATGTGCAACATCTTCAATTGCTTTAGCTACATCTGATATAGAAGCAGTTACTTCTTCTGACATACTAGCAAGATTTGTTGAAGTTTCTAATACTTCATTTGAAGAACTTGCCGCGTTTTGTATTAGGTTTGAAATATTATGCATCATCGAATTAAAAGAAGTTGCTAAGTCTAAAAACTCATCTTTTGTAACTGGCTCTATGGATACAGTTAAGTCACCATTTTCAGCCTTTTCAAAAACCTTTTTTAGATTTTTTATATTAGTAGCAATTCCTTTACTCAAGAATAAGGAGACTAATATTGATATAATCAACATAATAAATATAGAAGTTATTGTAGTAATTAATATAGCTTTTGTATCAGTAGATAATTCACTTTCATTAAGAATTGCAACAACTTTCCAGCCAGTCATAGAATTTGTATCGAATGCACCAAACTTCTTTTGACCATTATATGTGTAGGTTGTAAAACCGCTGTCAGAGGTTTTTATTTCATTCCAAACAGCTAATTTAGAAGCTTCATTAGTATTGATAATATCTTTGTTAGGATGTGCTATTACATTGCCATCTGAATCAGAAATAAAGACATATCCAGAGTTACCAACTTTCTTCTCAGTAATTTTACCTGATAGAGTTTCTAATGAAAGATTCATGGCACAAACACCGATTACTTCTCCATTTCTTTCAACTGTCTTAGCTATAGATACAACTGATTTTCCAGTTTGCGAATCCTTAAAAGGTAAAGTCACAATAACTTGTCCTTTATGTTCCATAGCTTGTTTATACCAAGGTCTTGCTGTAGGATTAAAATCGTCTGGCATTTTGCTATTAGGATAAATATTAAATTTACCATCTTTAGTTCCAAGGTATGCACTGAAAATATCAGGATTAACATCCTTTACACTTTTTAATACGCCTGGTATAAATGTGACATTTATATCATTGTCACTATTAATTACATCATAATTTTGTGATAACATGGAAACCATATTACCAAAACTGCTAAAATAGTTATCCATTCCAGTATTCACTTCTATAAGTGTTTGCTGACTTGTAGTAGAGAGCTTTTGATTAAGTATTGCTTTTGATTGAAAGTATGAAACTAAGCCTAATATAATTAGAGGAAGCATACAGATTCCTACTAAACTAATTCCAAGTTTGTTTCGAATATTATTGATTTTCATAAATAAAATCCCCTCTCGTAAAATATATTAAATTTGAAAGTGATGGTGAAAGTTGTCGTAAATATTGTTAATTTTATGTCATTCTATATTATTCGTACAAAATTCACAAAACTTTATACAAAAATGGACTGCAATTGACAAAAAATGCAGATTATGTTCTATGGAATTGATAAAAATATTAATTTAAGGAGTATTTGCATTGTGTAGTAAGATTACTGATACATAAATTCCATTTTAAGAGGAACTTATTTGTTATTTTACAACCCTGAAATGTATGATATCGTATACATATAGAAGGGCACAGAAAGAAAAATTAAAGGAGGGAAATGATGTATAACCTAAATGTAAGACAAATTGAATTTATAAATTTGTTATTAGAAGAGAAACAATATAAGCCAATTAAATATTATACAGAATTCTTGAATGTGTCTGATAAAACTCTAAAGAAAGATCTAATTATAATTGAAGAATATTTAAACGAACATAATGTTGAATTAGATAAGAAACATAGTATTGGAATAATGATAAAGGATGCTATGAATGCCAAATTAATTCTACATAGAGTTCTTCAATCGCAAGAAAGTAAAAATAATAAAATTTCGATTAATTATCGAAGAATTGAAATTATTAAAAATATGCTGACTGGCCCACATAATAATACTTCGATTCAAAAGCTTTCTGATAAGTATTACGTTAGTAAGACAAGTATAGTTAATGATTTTAAATATATAGAAGAGTGGTTTTCTTTATTTAATTTAAAATTAGAAAAGACAGTTGAGGGAACACAAATAAATGGATCAGAGGTTGATATTCGTAGAGCTATTGCATCTTTGCTATTTGAATATTCAAAAGATGGAAAAAATAAAAATACGATTGAAGAATTAGCAATACGTTTAGATGCAATTACCTTAAATGCTTTATCAGAGTTATTTGAAAAAGAGAAGATAATATATGTAAATAGGCTTCTTCTAGATCTAGAAAAAAAATATAACTGTAGAATAAATGATCCATATTATATTAATTTACTTACTCATATTTTAATTTCAATGGTAAGGGGTTCACAAGGAAGAAAAATATATAAGAAGAGTGATATTAGAAAATTTAAGCCAGAAAAAGATTATGAGGAAGCGGCTTTATGTATTAATAAAATTAATAGAGATTTTGGAATGACACTGGATGAAAGTGAAGTTTATTACTTATATCAATATTTTGTTTCTTTTGGACTAATCAAGGATATGTCAGAAAAAGAGGATAAAGTATTAAGTGAATTAGATTGCTTAGCAATAAACTATAGAAATAGAATTACACAATGTATGGAAGAGATCTTGCAAGTAAATATTTCAAAATACCAAAATATAATGGATAAATTATTACTCCATATACGTCCTATGTTAAATCGTATGAAACATGATATTCACATATCAAATCCTCTTATTAATGATATAAAGGATCAGTATCCGATTCTGTTAAATGTGTGTAAAGCAGCTACGTTGATGGTATCCTTCGATATGAAACTAAAGCATATTCCTATTGATGAAGTTGGGTATTTAACTTTATATTATCAGCTGGGATTAGAGGAGAATTATGCTACAAGAAAACGTGTATTAGTTGTTTGTCATAGTGGGTATGGAACTTCCAAACTTTTAATGACAAGACTTAAAAGATATTTTCCGGAATTTGAAATTATAGAAAGCGCTTCAGCTAGCAGAATGATGAATATAAATCTTGAGGAGATAGATTTTATAATATCGACAGTTCCTTTGGAGTTAGAAAAGAATAGCTATTTATTGGTATCAACTTTTTTGAATGAGCATGATATTAAGAATATATCTGATTTCTTGCTTAATAATAAAAGCAAGCATTTAAGATTAACAAGTTCAACTAAGTTCATTGGAGACTATCTACAAGAAGAATTAATATATTTTAACAAAGAAGAGAATGAAGTTAAGAAGCAAATCAATAGAAACATCAAGAGGAACATTATATTCAATCCAATAGATATTAACAGAAATTTAAAGATACAACTTGGATTTTGCAAGGATGAATTCATACTTGGGCTTTCTATAAATGATATAGAAAATAACGAGAAGCAATTAACTTTTTATATTGCAATGGAAAATGTTGAAATAATGACGCTTATTTTAAAAGAAGCATTCAACTTTAATATCAAAGAAGATTATGCTAATTATTTGATGAAATGTAAGAAGGAAAAGGATGTAAAGCAATACTTTAAACTAAATAGTGAAGGTGGTATGAAAATGGAAGTAGATTTAGCAAAAGTAATACAAAAAGAAACAATAAAACTAGATATGAAAGCGACTACAAAAGATGAAGCCTTAAAGGAACTTACAGAACTATTATATGATTCAGGTACACTTTCAAACAAAGAAGAATTTTTAGAGGATGTATATTACAGGGAAACCTTAGGATCAACAGGCATAGGTAATGGTATTGCAATACCTCATGGAAAATCTAAGTTTGTTAATAAAACATCAATAGCTTTTGGAAAAACCAGAAGTGACATTAAGTGGGAGACCTTGGATGGTAAACCAGTGAACTTTATAATTCTTTTTGCTGTAACAGAATCAGATAAAAACAGTGTTCATGTTCGATTGCTTTCAAAAGTAGCAGCAAGATTAGGAGATGACGAAGTATGTGAAGCTTTATTAGGCGCTAAAACCTCAGAAGAAGTATATGAAATATTTACAAGTTCAGACGAAATTCAATAGGTTAATCATTTATTAAAGGGTTCATTGACTCTCTATAATTATATAAATATTAAAAAGAAAGGATTGACACATATGAAAATTGTAGGAATAGCAGCTTGTACATCTGGAATTGCACATACTTATATAGCAAAAGAAAAATTAGTACGTGCAGCAAAAGCCTTAAACCATGAAATTCACATTGAAACTCAAGGAACAATTGGAACAGAGGATGAGCTTAGTCCTAAAGAAATTAGCGAAGCAGATGTGGTAATTATTGCAGCAGATATTAAGGTTGGTGGCAGAGAAAGATTTAAAGGCAAAAAGGTTATTGATGTTTCAACAGATATTGTAATTAAATCTCCAAAAGCTCTTATTAATAAGATTCAACAAGAACTAGGTTTATAAAAAAATTAAATATACAAGGGGGAACTTATTATGTTAAAAAAATTAGAATTAAAAAAGCACGCAATGACAGGAATATCATACATGCTTCCACTAGTTGTGGCTGCTGGGTTACTAATTGCTATTGGTAATTTGGCAGGAGGAAATCCATCCTTAATTTCTGATTACAAAGCTTCCTACAGTATTTGGCAAGCATCGGTTACCTTAGGCGTATTTGGAATGCAGTTATTGCCAGCAGTAATGGGTGCTGCTATAGCATATTCTATTGCAGATAGACCTGGTATTGCACCTGGTTTATTAATGGGTATGGTAGCAAATGCAATGGGAGCGGGCTTCCTTGGAGGAATGCTTGGAGGATATCTTTCAGGTTATTTCGTAGTTTTTTTAAAGAATAATATTAAAGTGCCTAAATGGGCTCAAGGCTTGTTGCCAATGATGATAATTCCATTAATATCTTCAGTTGTCATTGGATTAGTTATGTTCTTCGTTGTTGGAAGACCAATAGCATCAGTTTCGGCTTCACTTACATCTATGCTTAATAATATGCAAGGTGGCTCAAAAGCAATATTTGGACTAATCATGGGTGCTATGGCAGCATTTGATTTTGGTGGCCCTGTTAATAAAGTTGCTTCTCTATTTGCTGATGGATTGTTATTACAAGGTGTTTATGGACCAGAAGCTATTAAGATTTGTGCATCTATGATTCCTCCTTTTGGTGTTGCATTATCTTGGGTAATAAGAAGGGCTAGATATTCTAAGAGTGAATCTGACAATATAAAAATTGCTTTCCCAATGGGAATATGTATGATTACTGAAGGTGTTATTCCAATTGCAGCTGTTGATCCACTTCGTGTAATATTCTCTTGTTCATTCGGTGCAGCCATTGGAGGTATGTTGATTATGTTATTAGATGTCGGCTCACCAGTTCCTTCAGGAGGAATGTTTATTGTACCTGCTATGCAAAATCCTATTGGCTTTTTAATTGCTTTAGGTGTTGGCTCTGTTATTACAGCAATTTTACTTGTAATTCTAAAAAAAGATGCAAAAGAACAAGTTATTGAAGAAGAAGAGGTAGAAGAAGAAGTGGATCTATCAAATTTACAAATAAAATAAATATTTAAATAGATAGGAGAAGATTTTATGTATGTTTCAATGACAGAGATGTTAAAGAAAGCAAATGAAGAAAATTATGCAGTTATGGCCATTAATTGCTTCAATTTAGAAACTGCAAGAAGTGTAATTAAAGCAGCAGAACTAGAAAATGCTCCTATAATAATTAATTTAGTTCAAGAACATTTAATTGATCATTGTGACAGTGAGCTAATAACTCCAATTGTAAAGACATTAGCTAGCAGGACATCCGCAAAAGTAGCACTTAATTTTGATCATGGACAAGAAGTCTTGTTTATAAAAAAAGCAATAGATGACGGTTTTTCTTCTGTAATGGTTGATGCATCACGTTTTGGATTGCAAGGAAACATTGATATGACAAGAGAAGTGGTAAATTATGCACATCCAAAGGGGGTTAGTGTTGAAGGTGAAATTGGATGTTTAGGAGGAACAGAAGGTGGTGCCTTTACAAATGATCATATGTATACGAATCCAGACGAAGCATTAAAGTTTGCAAAAGAAACAGGGATAGATGCACTAGCAATATCAATTGGTACATCACATGGAAATTATCCGGATGGAATGGTTCCAGAATTTGATTTTGAAAGATTAAAGAATATTAAAGAATTAACTAAAATGCCATTAGTACTTCATGGTGGTTCAGGGTCTGGAAGAGATAATATTTTGAAGGCAGTTAAGTATGGGATTAATAAAATAAATGTTGGCTGTGATTTTATGAATGCCAATGTTCAAGCTATTACAGTAATATTAAAAGAAAAACCAGATATTAATTATTACGTTTTAATGCATCAAGTTGAACAGGACAGTATTGATATTGTAAGAAACTACATTAAGCTTTCAGGATCAAATAACAGAAATTAATGTTAAAAATATTTAAATATATAGGTTCTAATAAATTTTGCTCATAAAAAATCTGATTCGCAGACTGTGTTTTGCGGTTACTTCCAAAAGTTATCTACAGATTTGATTTTATTATAATTTCCAAAAGAATAAAAAATTGAACTACTGCATTTAGAAATGAAAATGAAATAGCTAACTAAATTATGAATGTTAATAATTAGAACTTATATAATAAGTATTTAAGATAAAAGACAAATATAAGATAAAAAAGGAGAAGATGATTATGTTAATGAATATGAAAGAGTTATTATCTATAGCACAGGAAAATAAATTTGCGGTACCAGCCTTTAATACAAGCAGTAATATGATTTTAAGAGGCGTCATGGAAGCAGCAAAAGAAAAGCAGGCTCCAGTAATTATTGCTATACATCCAGATGAATTGTCATTTTTAGAAGATAGTTTTATAGCAACTGTAAAAGAAGAAGCTTTCAAATCAGAGGTGCCAGTGGTTATTCATCTAGATCACGGTGGAACTTTTGAACAAATTCTAAGAGCAATAAGATGTGGCTTTACATCAGTAATGATTGATGCTTCACATATGTCCTTTGAAGAAAACATAGCAATTACAAAGAAAGTAGTTGAAGCAGCACATCCACTTAATGTTTCAGTTGAAGCAGAGCTTGGAACTATAGGTACAACAGGTAACGGAGGAGAATATGGAGCAAATGAAATAATTTATACAGATCCAGAAAAGGCAAAAGAGTTCGTTGACAGAACAGGTGTAGATACATTAGCAATTGCTATTGGAACATCACATGGGATCTATCCAAAAGATATGAAACCAAAATTAAAATTAGATTTATTAAAGATTATAAGAGAAACAGTACAAATTCCATTAGTATTACACGGAGGATCGGCTAATTCAGATGATGAAATTGCTGAATCTGTAAAATTAGGAATATCTAAAATAAATATTTCTAGTGACATTAAGGATGCATTTTATAAGAAATGCCGTGAAATATTGACAGAAGATTTAGGAGCTCGTGAACCTAATGCTATTTATCCACCATGTATAGAAGCTATGAAAGAAGTTATTTATCATAAAATAAGTTTATTTAATGATGAAGATAAAGTAAAATGCTACAATAAATAAAACACAAAAGCAGTCTATCTCTAAAATGATAGGCTGCTTTTTTTCGGAACTTAATTTTATCTTAAAATATTGAAAAATTATTCTTATATTCCCATATCATGATATACTGAGAATAAGTGATAAAATGAGTGAAAACTTATGAACATGAGACAAGGGGGATAGTAATGAGGATAACTGAAATATCAGTAAAAAGACCAGCAGCCATGTGGATGGCGGTAATTCTATTTATTGGACTAGGAATTATGGGGTATAAAAGCATGGGGGCAGATTTAATGCCATCTATGAATATTCCTGTTATATCAATAATGACAACTTATAATGGAGCCAGTGCAGAAGATGTTAAGAAAGATATTGTAAAACCAATTGAAGATGCAGTTTCTGGGATAAGTGGTGTAGATGTTTTGAATTCAACTTCAGGAGAAGGTTATGGAACTGTTACAATAACCTTTAAAATGAGTGCTAACATAAATACTGCTTATTTAGATGTGCAAAAGGCAGTTGAGGTTGTTTCTGCACGACTTCCAAAAGCAGCAGATAAACCTACTTTGTTTAAAATGGATATGAGTGCAATACCTATTATGATAGTTTCAATAAATGGTAACTCCAGTTATGAAGAACTATATAATCAATCCGATATTTTAAAACAAAAATTAGAGAAAATCCCTGGAGTAGGGAATATTTCTTTGATGGGTGCAGATAAAAAGCAGCTTATGATAAAAATAGATAAAGCTACTATGGAGTATTATGGAGTAAACGTTGATGCCTTAATGGGAGCTTTGCAGGCATCAAATGTTAATGTACCAGCTGGAGATATTAAACAAGAAAATTTAGATCAAGCTGTTAGAATTATTGGTCAATTTAATTCTATTGATGCTGTAAAAAATCTTTTAGTACCTGCTGGTAATGGAGCAAACATTCGTCTTGGGGATATAGCAAAAATTGATTTAGAAGTCCCAGATGCTACTGTATTGACAAGGTATGGCGGCAATAAGACCATAGCAATGATACTTGGAAAACAAAGTGATTCGAATGTAGTAGAAGTGGCTGATTCTGTGAAAAAGGAATTGGAGGATATAAGAAAGTCGCTTCCAAAGGGAACAGAAGTAAATATTTTAATGGATACTACTACTTTTATTAATTCTTCACTTACTCAAATAAAACATAATCTAATAGAGGGAATTATAACTACAGCAATTGTACTTTATTTATTTTTCCGTAGTTTCCGTTCTTCTTTAGTGGTTTTAATTGCTATTCCAACTTCTTTGGTTGCAACCTTCTTTATGATGTATCAGATGCATTTTACCTTGAATATGCTGTCCTTAATGGGCTTATCTCTTGTTGTAGGTACTCTGGTGGATGATTCTATAGTTGTTATAGAAAATATACAGCGGCATATGGACATGGGAAAAAATCCAATACAAGCAGCTATTGATGGGCGTAAAGAAGTAGGAATGGCAGCAATAGCTATAACTTTGTGCGATGTTGTTGTATTTGCTCCTGTTTCACTTGTATCAGGTTTAGTTGGACAAATGTTTAGGGAATTTGGATTAACTATCGTTGCAGCTACAATGTTTTCTTTAATTGTATCTTTTACAATTACGCCAATGCTTTCTTCAAGATTATTAAAAAATCAAAACAATGATGAGAAGATAGCACCAAAAGAAACCTTTTTAAGCAGAATAAATTCTAAATTTAGTAGGAAAAGTTCTGATAAAAAAGGGGCTTTTGACAAACTAGTAGAAGTTTATAGAAAAACACTAATATGGTCTTTAGATAACAGGAAAAAAGTTTTAGCTTTTGTTATAGCAGGCGTTGTGCTTAGTGTGATGCTTATTCCAATGGGAATGATAAAGTCAGAGTTTATACCTGTAGCAGATCAGAGTTCTTTTACAATTAGTTTGAAGCTAGCTCCAGGATCTACTTTAAAACAAACGGATGCTAAGGTTTCTGAGGTAGAAAAATATTTACAAGGGACAAAAGAAGTTAAAGATTATTTTTCTTTGATTGGGCATGATGGAGAATCAACTGCAGATAAATCTATTGCTCAGATTTTCGTTAACTTGGTTCCTAAGGGTGAACGTAAAAAAAGCCAAAGTGAACTTGCAAGTGAAATTCGTGCTTTTGGTAAAAAAATGTCTGGGGTAGATCTTAATGTAGCAGAATCATCTTCCTCAGGTGGTAGTAGTAAACCTGTATCAATTAAAATAAAAGGTAATGATTCAGCAACTATAAGAGATTTATCAAAGGAAGTTGAAAAGTTATTAAATACAGTTCCAGGAATTACTGATATTAGTAATTCTACAAGCTCAAGAAGCAGTGAACTTAGGGTAAATATAGATAATCTTGCTGCTACTCAATACAAAATATCTACTTCAAATATCGGAAGTGTTGTTAGAATGGCGTTAGCAGGAACTAATGTAGGAGTGTATAGATCAAACAATGAGGAAAATGATATAACTTTAAAGTTTGAAAATGGACAAATAAATAGTGCTGAAGATCTTAAATCTTTGATGATTACAAATTCAGCTGGAGAAGAAATTCCACTTAGTCAAGTTGCTTCTATTCAAAAAATAGATGGTGCACCTTCTATTTCTAGAGAAGATAAGCAGGATATGGTTTCAGTAGAGGCTAATATTCAAGGAAGAGTTCTTGGAGAAGTTACTGATGATATTAATTCTAAATTAAAAGCTCTTTCAATACCTGATGGATACAGTATAAGTTTTGGCGGAAATCAAAAACAAATGGCTGATAGTTTTTCTTCACTTGGACTTGCTTTATGTGCATCTTTAGCCCTTGTTTATATGATTTTAGTAGTGCTTTATGAATCCTTCTTAACTCCATTTATAAGGATGATGGCTCTCCCTTGTGCAATTATTGGAGCATTTGGGTTACTAGCTTTAACTGGACAAACTTTGAATTTAATGTCTATGATTGGATTAATCATGTTAGAAGGACTTGCTTCTAAAAATGGTACCTTGCTTATAGATTATACAAATACTCTAATGAAGAGAGGAATGAATTTAAGAGATGCACTTATAGAATCGGGTGTTACTAGATTAAGGCCAATAATCATGACAAGTGCAACTATGATTGTTTCTATGTTACCAGTTGCTTTATCTATGGGTGAAGGAACAGAAATGAAGAAGAGTATGGCTATAGTAATAATTGGGGGGATGCTTGCATCAACAATCCTTTCACCAATTGTATTACCAATTATTTATACATTAATGGCTGATTTGAAAAATAAAGTATCTTTTAAAAAGAAGAAAAGCCATAGCTTAGAAGGGGGTAGCACCTATGAAGTTTAAGGAATTAATGAAAAAGAAAAAACTAATAGTAGGGATAATTTTAGCAGTTGTTGTGGTTGCAATTATTTTTAGCTTTCCTAAAAGTAAACCTGTAGATGTAGCACAAGAGGTTAAAAATGTTAAAACTGAAAAAATAACAACTGGAACAATTTCCACAAGGGTTGAATATGCAGGTAACTTAAAACCTGCAAAGGAAGTAGTGGTTTTACCAAAGGCAGGAGGAAGAGTTGCTACTGTAAATGTGAAGGTTGGAGATAAAGTAAGTGTTAGTCAAACCTTATTTACCTTGGACACTACAGATTATGCAGCACAACTTGAACAGGCACAGGCAGGAGTGAGCGCAGCTAGTGCTAACTTAGAAAGAACCAGTGATTCAGGATTTACTCAGCAATTATTACAAGCAGAACAGCTTGTTGAAAAGCTACAAATTCAATATAATACAGTAAAAGACAGCTATGATAAAACTCAAACTTTATATTCTGCAAATGCAGTTTCTAAAAAGGAGTATGATGATGCAAAAGCTCAATATGATGCTATAACTATAGATTTGAAAAATGCTAAGGATAGTTTAGAATTATTAAAGAGCAAGTCTGGCCCTCAAGCTACAAAGGCAGCCGCTGCAGCATTAGAACAAGCACAAGCAGGAGTGAGTGCAGTGCAAAATCAAATAAATAATGCAACAATTACTTCGCCAATAGATGGAGTTGTGTCAGAAAAAGCTGTAGAAGTGGGGCAAATTGCTGGTGGACAATCAGGTTCTGTTACAGTTATAGATTATAGTGGCTTAGAGGCAGAAGTAAATGTTCCTGATAAGATGCTTACAAAAATTAAAGAGGGATTATCTGTACCAGTTACTATAAATGCATTACCAGATGCAAAAATAGTTGGAGTGATAGAAAGTATCAGCCCAAATACAAGCTCCAAAAACAATTTCTATGTAGTGAGGGTTAAAGTTGATAATTCAAATGCTGATATAAAGGCAGGAATGTTTGCTAAAATTTCTTTGCCAGCTGAACAGAAAGATAACATTTTGATGGTTCCGAATGAAACAATTAAAATGGAGAATGGTGTAAATTATCTTTATACAGTTGATAATGACGAAGTTAAAAAGATAGCTGTTGAAACTGGTATTTCAAATGAGAAATTTACAGAAGTAAAGGGAAAAGTACAAGACGGCTTACCTGTCATTACTGAAGGCCAAAATTTATTAAGTGATGGAGAAAAAGTAAACTTAGTATAATGGAAAATTATAAAATCAATTAATTAACTTTTATAGATAAAAATTGGAGCAAAGTATTTATTTTCAATAAATAAAACAAAGAACATTTGTATCAAAAAAATATTATATTGGATGTTACATTTTAAATATTCAGGTGTAAGATTTTATCCATGAAAAGGCTCGCTATATGATAAATAACGAGCCTTTTTATATTTGGATATAGTTAGTTTATTATAAGTTATTAGGACATTTTTTTATGTTACAGAAGCTACAGCCGTGGTTTGATTGATTACGTCTTATAACTAGTGCAAGATTATTGAGCGCTGCAAAATAATCTTCATACATTATTTCATCAATTAGAGAACTTACCCCATAATTAATGTCTCCATTTTTCTCTACTTTATGCCAAACTATATTACCTTTAATGGAATAAGGCTTGTTTAGTATTTGAAGTTTAAATTGATAAATGATATGTTTACCCGTTGGAAATCTTAGTTTGGATGAAAAGCTTAAGCCACCAATGCTTAGATCTTTAATACAAACATTAGAACAGTTGGATTTTATTGGTTGCCCATTATAATTTACAATTGACATCTCTGTACAAATAGGTTCTTTAGTATATACTCTGAAGAATTTTCTATTGTTTATTAATTCAGCATTCTCCTGTGCGCCCATTATATCTCTCCTTGTTAGCTTGTAAATATATTGAATTTTATCCCTATAATAGGAAGTTTCGGTTTGTATATATTATAGCAAAAGAGTATACCGAAGTAAGTCAAATTTAGGTTAAAAGTATTATAAATTTATCGACATAAATATAGAGAAAGAGACATTTTTAATATAGGACATATATTGCATGGAAAAGCTAAGAAAATTTAAAAATAAGAACTTACATACGTATATTTCATTTACTAATGGAATAATCATAATAAGGAATATGAGCACTAAAAGTCGAATTATGATATAATAGAAGAAAGAAAATGAGTTATAAAAAGGCTATAAATTACATACACAAGAGGTTTTAAAAAGAACTTTATTTCAAATAAATTTGGAGGTGGAGAGAATGAAAAAATTTAATAAAAAGTTAAGTTTACTTATTATAATGGCTTTATGCTCAGTTATTATAAGTGGATGTTCAAATTCAAATAAATCTGTAAATGACACAAAGGATACTACACAAACTAATAATGAAACTTCAAATACAACTGATCAGTCTAAAACTGAAGAAAATAAATTATTAGAAAATAAGAATGAAGATAGTAGCAAAACAGAAAACAATCAAGATTCAATATTAAAGAATATTAAAACTTTAGCAGAAGAAGGTAAAATTATTAATTCAGATTTCGCAGATAAGTCTTTTAACATATCAGATGTCGAGAAGAAATTGGGAAAAGCAGATAATGCAGAATGGGTAACTGATGCTAAAGGATACTATTCTACTTATTCAAAATATAAAGTGGTTTTTGGCTCCAACAAGGGAGGAAGAATTTTTGAAGTAAGATCTTTTGACAGCAGTTTAAACAATATTTCTCTTTCAAATGTTGAAAAATATTTTGGAAGTCCTAATCATAATGTTACAGTCAATAATGAAAAAATTCTAGGTTATGTGGCTGGAGCAGACTATAAAATTTTATTTGTATTTAAGGTTGGAGCAGATAGTAAGGAAGATCCTAAACTAGATCATTATTCAGTTTTATACCCACAAGGTACTGTTAATTCAATGGCCGGAGACTCTGGCAGGGATTGGTAATATATTCTAGAAAGTGATGAGGCTACATTCCCCCTAATTGATAGGAACTTTAATGAACCTATTAATAGAATAAATGATAAATTAAAGCTTTTATAGAGTACTATCGATAATTATGTTAAAATATAATAAATTAGTATTTTAAAATCACTTTAGGAAAAATTAGGGGGAGAAAATATGAAGAAGTCAAAATTAACAAAAGTAATAGCTTGTGCATTAGTAGTTGCTTCAGTATTATTACTAAAACCAATAGGTGCAAGTGCAGAATGGAAGCAGGATAAGAATGGCTGGTGGTGGTATTCAGAAGGAAGTTCATGGGCCACAGGCTGGAGAGTAATTAATGGAAATTTATATTATTTTGATTCAAGAGGTTTTATGTTAGATAATAGGCCAAATGATTTTCAAAGAGACTATACCATTAATAGCAGTGGTCAATTTCAAAATATTACAATTGAAGGTGCATGGGCTTTTTACAAAAAAACAGGCACAATAGTAGCCTATTTAGGTACAGATAGCAATGTAGTAATTCCAGATAAAATTGATAATGTTGTAGTAACTAGAATAGGTAATCAGGCATTCTTTAAAAATAAAAATATAGTAAATGTAAGCATTCCTAATAGTGTAAAAACCATAGATAGATCAGCATTTTACGGATCTATTAGCTTAAAAAGTATTAATATTCCTGATAGTGTGAAAAGTATAGATGAACAAGCATTATCAGGTTGTAGTAGCTTAATAAGTATATCTGTGGATAACAACAATACAAATTTTAAGAGTATTGATGGAATATTATATAGCAAAGATGGAAGCAAATTATTAAATTATCCTAGCGGGAAAGTTGATGAAAAGTATGCAATTTCTAATGTTGTTACTGAAATTGGAAGGAATGCCTTCTATGGAAATGTAAATTTAAAAAGTATAGAAATACCTAGTAGTGTAACAATTATAGGAGCTGGTGCTTTTGATGGATGTAAGAATTTAAGCAGCTTAATTATTCCTGATGGAATTACAAACCTGGGAGTTGGTATGTTTTATGGATGTACAAACTTAAGCAGCATAAAGATTCCAGATAGTGTTACAAGTATAGAACATAGTGTATTTCAAAATTGTATTAGCTTAAACAACATAACTATTCCTAATAGCGTAACTAGAATAGATATTGGTGCATTTAGCGGGTGTAAAAACACTATATTTAATGTAAAGAGTGAAGCAGTGAAGCAACTTTTAATTAAATCTGGTGTAAATGTTAGTAAGATTATAGTAAATTCTTAAGATTAAAAACAAATGAATTAAGCAGAAGAGTGGTTTTGATAACTTAAGTAAAGTTATCAAAACTACTCTTATTTATTATAAATCTAAAATAACTTAATAAGAGCTTCAAGCTCTTCAGATAAAGCTTTTGCTCGTTCAAAATCCGTGTTTCTAAGGGCTATAGATATGTTCATTTCTAAGGTCTTTTTCTTTTGTTCAAGTTCTAAATAATCTTTATCAAAGTATTTATTATAAATCATCTGCTTAAATTTTTTGATTTTCATTTTTCTAATGGTTTTGTCTTCAATAAGCAAAACATAATCTACGCAGTTTGCTACAGAATAGTAATCATGGGATATCATTAAAATGGCACCATTGTATTTTTCTATTGCTGTTTCAAGAGCCATTTGTGAATAAATGTCTAAATGACTTGTTGGTTCATCTAAAAGTAGCATATTTGCTCCAGTAGCAGAAATTTTAGCTAATTGAAGTATATTCTTTTCGCCACCAGATAAAGATTTAATCTTTTGGTTAAGGATTTCACCTTCAAAATCATAGTTTGAAACATAGTCTTCTACATCTTCATAAGTTTTAAAGCCCGCATCCATGAATTCTTCAAGTATTGTATTAGATTCATTTAATATTTCACTTTGAAGTTGAGATAAATACGCTACTTCTATGTCGGGAGCTATTTCTATAGAAGGATGATTATTTTTGACGATGTCTTTAAGCAATGTTGTTTTTCCGGTACCGTTTAATCCTATAATAGCTACTTTATCATTAGATTTAATTTCAAAGTTAACATTTTCTAAAAGTATATCATCAAAGCTAACACTATAATCAGTAACTTTTAAGGCTATTTTCTCTTCCACAGGATTATTAGTAGTTAAGCGAATATATGGCTGCTTAATTTCAACAAAAGGCATTTTTATTCTACGGGCTTCTAATCTTTCTTGAAATTTCATTCTAGCTTTTAGATATTTTCCAGCAGCAGTTTCACCTGTGACTTCAGCTCTATCTCTTAGTCTTTTGATTATACGTTCATTTCTCTCAATTTCTTCATCATCAGCGATAGACAGTTCTTGTAGTTCAATTTTACTTTGAAGTAATGAGAAGTTATAATCTATATAGCTGCCATCAAACTCTTGGAGTTCATGATTTTCTAGATGTATAATTTTATTAAAACAATGATTTAATAAATATCTGTTATGAGTGATAACGAGCATTATCCCTTTGTAAGAATTAATTAAATTTCTAAGAGCATTAAGATTTGCAAAATCTAAAAATACATCAGGTTCATCCATTATCATTACGTTTGGTTTATTAATCATTTCTTTTATTACTTGAATAAGCTTAAACTCTCCACCACTAAGTTCAGAAACAATAGTATCTTTAAGATTGTTTAAATCTGCTAAATTTAATTTTTTATTAAGTTCACTTTCAAAATCATCCCCAAAGGTTGCATCTAGTGTATCTAAAGCTTCTTGATATTTTTCAAGTAAAGCGTCCATATCAGCTGCAGTTTCCATTTCAGCACAAATAGAAGTTATTTCATCTTGAAGCTTAGTGTAATCTTCAGATAGATATTCTAAAACTGTAGTTTCCTTTGCATTGTCAACTTTAGAAAATTGACTTACATATCCAATCTTACAATTGGGTGTTATTTCAATAGTACCATCAAACATATAGTCTTCAGGCTTCATAATTATATCTATAAGTGTACTTTTTCCACTACCACTTGAACCTATAAAAGCACAATGTTGATCTTCTTCCAAGGTAAAAGAAATATCATTATATAGTTCTTTTTGAGGGAAGGAGTAGGACAAGTTATTAATTTTTATCATATTATTACCTCGCTTTATCGTTTGAAAAGAGCCTATAAAATAAGCTCTTTACTTACAAGTAGAGTTTTTTATTGAGTTGTTCTTCCACTATGCAATAACATTCTGCCTATAACTTTTTTCGGTCTTTCATTATTTTTAGTGTTATTTCCTTTTTGTTTCTTTTCTTCTATTAATTTTTTCATCATTTCTATATTTTTATCATTTTTATTATTCATATATTCCTCCAATTTAAAGCATTTTTATAAATGCATTATTACGTTAATCTATTTTAGTATGTCTTAGCTAAAAAAATATAATTACTTACATTTTTCTTTATTACAATTTTACATCTGATTGTATCATAAATTCGCAAGTTTATAAACTAAGAAAATAAATAATACAAAAGTTAATTTGATATCACTTGTGGTAGAAAAAGGTTTCTAAAGAGCTGATTGGAATGCAGCAGTCATTTACATATGGTATAATAGAAAATGTTGAAATAATATATTATTGTGGTAGGAAGTACAAATGAAAAGATCAATAAAACTTTTGGCAGCTACAAAATATTTTGATTCAGCAACAAATGCACTAAAATACATATAAGGGAAAATAACTATGGGAAGAAAAATTAAAGATGTATTTAAAATAATTGTTTATGTGATTATTGGCAAGATATTTTTGAGGAAAAAACTCAAAGTTTATTAATATTAAAATAAATTATTCTAGGGGACTACCTAGCACAAGGAGGAGAACAATGAGTAATATTATATTTTTAAATTCAAGTAAAATAGATTTTGATAACAAGTTGGATTTTTCATTATTAGATAACTTAGGCAAAGTTACTAAATATGAAGATAGTAGTAATGAAGAGATTTTAGAACGAATCAAGGATCAGGAAATAGTAATTACAAAGGAAATGACAATAGGAAGAGATTTAATAGAGAAATTTCCTCCTTGTGTTAAATTAATTTGTGAAGCTGGTACTGGTTATAACAACATTGATATTGAAGCTGCAAAAGAAAAAAATATAGCTGTGTGCAATGTGCCAGGCTATAGTAGTGAAGCTGTAGCTCAATTAGTTATTACATTTATCTTGAACTTAACTTCGTCATTAGCAGCACAGCAAAGGATGATTGAAAATAAAAATTATGACAATTTTACTAAGTATCTTCAAGTGCCTCATTTTGAAATTCAAAATAAAACTCTTGGAGTTGTTGGTGCAGGAGCTATTGGTAAGCAGGTTATGAAAGTAGCTAAAGCTTTAGGAATGAATATACTTGTATATAGTAGAACCCCAAAGGACTTAGGGGATTCAACTATTAAATTTGTTAACCTTGAAGAGCTTCTTAAAAATAGTGATTTTGTGACTTTACATTGTCCATTAACTAATGCTACAAAGCATTTAATTAATAAGTCAACCTTAGAACTTATGAAACCAGAAGCTTGTATTATAAATACTTCAAGAGGTGCAATTATAAATGAACTTGATTTAATTGAAGCTCTTAAAAATAAAAAATTTGCTGGAGCAGCACTTGATGTACAGGAACAAGAACCTCCAGAATTAAATAATCCATTATTTAATATGAAGAATGTTATTCTTACTCCACATATAGGCTGGCGTTGTCTTGAATCTAGACAAAGACTTTTAAATTTATTAGCTGATAACATTGAAGGATTTACTACTGGAAATCCGATTAATATAGTTAAATAATGTTGTTTAATATAATTAATGAGATGCTAGGTGAGCTTATATAGTGATGATTATGATAAACAAATAATTTTTTACAAAGGAAAAGGTACATTGATAAATGAGATTAGATAAATTTTTAGCGGAATCAGCAATTGGAAGCAGGAAAAAAGTTAGAGACTATATTAAAGAAGGTAGCGTAAAGGTAAATGGAGAGGCAATAATTGAACCTGCAATAGAAATTGATGAGAATTCTGATATTGTTGAGTATCTCAACGAAATAGTTGTGTATACAGGGAAAGTGTATTATATGTTTCATAAACCTGCTGGGTGTATTACTGCGAAAACTGATGCAGTTAATAAAACAGTATTTGATTATTTTGATAATACCAGTATGAAGGGTGTATTTCATGTTGGAAGGTTGGACAAGGATACAGAAGGCTTATTATTGCTTACCAATGATGGTGAATTTGAACATAAAATAATGCATCCTAAAAAACATGTTGAAAAAACTTATTTCTTTTGGGCGTTAGGTTCCTTAGATGAAGCTGATAAGAATCAATTAGAACAGGGAATATGTATTGGACAGGATAAAGAAATAATGACTAAACCTGCAAAAATAGAAGTGGACAAGTTTGGCATGTACAAGGAACTTAAACATAAAATTACAATTGATAATATTACTAGTATAGCTTCAATGCATCCTGAGCAGCCAGTTGTATCTGGATATCTTACTATTTCAGAAGGGCGAAAGCATCAAGTTAAACGTATGTTGAAGGCTGTAGGTTGTTATGTTGTATATTTAAAAAGGATTTCTATTGGCGGATTAACCTTAGATGAGACTCTAGAAAAAGGTAGTCATAGACCTTTAACAGAGAGAGAAATTCTAAAAGTATTGGAATGAGATAGGAAGAAAGTTATTCACCAATAATATAAAATGACATTATCTAAGAGTATAATTTAGCCAAAAATTAAAAGCATAAATTAAGAGCCTAAATGGGCTCTTAATTTATGTGAAAATATATTATGTGCTTATGTTATTATATATATTAGGCAGTTACAGTGATTTTGTCTGCGCTCACTCCAGAATTAACTAGAAGTTGTTTTGTAGCCTCACTCTTTACATAGATTTTAACTTTATTGCTGCCTTCAAATGGTGTGACTTTAATTACTTGATAATTAGGTCCATTTTCTTGTGTTTTTATATTTTGAACACTATTTGGAATTGTTATGGTATTTAGATTTTTGCAATGATTGAATGCACCCATTCCTATACTTGTTACCCCATTAGGAATAGTTATGTCTGTCAAACTATAGCAATAATTAAAGGTGTCCTTATATATATTTGTTACACCGCTAGGAATAACTATACTTTTTAAACTCATGCAGCCTTCAAAGGTACTTTCGCCTATAAAGTTTATAGTATCTGGTAGTGTTATGTTTGTTAATTTAACACAAGATGTAAATGTACCATTTCCTAAAGAGCGTACACCATTTTCAATTGTTACATCTGTTAAGCTATAACATCTATTGAATATATTATTACCTAATGTTACTACACTGCCTGGGATTGTTATACTTTTCAACTTCCAACAATCAGTAAATGCATGATCATAAATGGATTTTACACTATTTGGTATTTTTATATCTGTTAGGTTTGTACAACCACTAAATGCGCTATAACTTATAATAGTTACTGTATTTGGAATTGTCACATTTGTTATTTTAGGAGATCTAAATGCATAAGCACCTATACCTGTTACTGGTATATTATCAATTTTATCAGGAATATTTATATTGGTTTCAGACCCTAAATATGTAACTATTTTACCAGTTTGTTTACAAAAAGCCCAGTTCCCGCTTATTGTGACATTTGTAAATTGCCCATCGCTATTTAATCCATATTCTGAATCAAAAAATCTAGTACGATCGTTGCTCATCATATATCCATTTGATTCAAAAAAATATAAGTTACCTTTAATGAGTCTCCAACCTGTAGCTACTGAATTTCCCTCAGTGTAGAACCAGCCTTTACTATTATTTTTCCATTCAGCATTTGCAGCTATTGGACTTAATGCTAAGAAAGATGTTATTAGTAAAGTCCCCGCTAATAATTTTGTTAATTTTAATTTTTTCATATTTACCCTCCACATTTTCCCTATAATTTTAAATACTAATCTATAATATTTTAACATTAATATCGATAATTTTCCATAATAGTACAATTTAATGCCTTTTTAGTAGTATATAATGCTAAATCATAGGGAAAATTGGGATTAGGATTATATATAAGCAAGCATAATTATGTTATAATTGGAATAAATTCATAACTATAAAAGAAGATGATAAGTTTACTAAAGAAGCTATAGAAAGAGTTGAAAATAAAAATGGATAATGAAATAAAGAGAATACCATGTAAAAATAGAGATTGTGACAAAACAATTTTGGAAGCAACAGCTGTAAAGACAGAAGGATATTGCTATCCATGTTATAACTCAATAAAAGCAAAAGAAAGAGAAGAATATATAAGAAAAAATAAAAAAGACGTTAACCTTTATGAAGGGATAACTGATTTGGTAGAAATAATAAAAATAATGCATATGAATAAGAAATACGATCCATTAATAAATTACATTAGTTATCCAATGACAAAAGAAGAAGTGTATGCATCACTTTTGCCGAAGGATGTACATAGATTAAAGAAATATGCCATAGAGTTATTTAAAAATGATAATGATGAATGGGAACAAATATTATTACATTTAGTATGCATTAATAGGGTTAATATAGATGAAATTTTAGAAGTACTAATTGATGAGTTTAAAATATTTGAATCATCTTTATTTTATAATGCATCAGATCATATAGCAGAGTTGTTAATGGAAAAATTAAAATCTAAAGATGACAGACTTAGTATTAATCATATATTACTAGCTTTAGCTATGATTGGAAATGATAGAGTAGTTGAAGCTTTTAATGAATGGAAGAAAAATGAGCCAGATTTTAGTAAAGATTTATATATCAAAGCTTATGAATATGCTTTAGAGGGGGGATGGAAGCTTGATGAACAAGGAAAACGAAAAAATTTATATTATGAAAAGTCTTATGGAATCAAAAAAGGATTTTCAGAAAAGGATAATCCTGTAAAATTTTTTGAAACTCAAGATGGAAAATGTGAATGGTGTGGAAGAAAATTAAAAAGTCTTTTTACGATTGATTTGCAGAATGAGAATATGAAATTCTTAGACTTAGATGGAGAAAATATAAATATATCTACTTGTAATAATTGTACCTGTTATGGTTTTGTTTATACAGATATAGATACAAAAGGAAATGCAACTTGGAGCAAGTATAATGTTGAACCAGCTTATTTGAATACTCATGATGATGAGGAATTTGAAGAAGGTAATTATGATAAAAAGGTTTATATAGATCTTAATGTAAAGGCTGATAATTATGCTGCTAATCAGTTTCTTGAGGTAAGTTTTACTAAAATAGGAGGGATGCCAGCTTGGATACAAGATGCAGAATATCCTAAGTGTCCGAAATGTAAGGAAGAAATGAAATTTGTTGGACAAGTATCTATGGAAGATTTTGAAGACTATGGTGAAGGTATTTATTATGGATTTGTATGTAATGAATGTAAGATTGCAGCAACAGGATATCAGCAGACTTAATAAAGAAAATAGTAAAAGTTATAAGAGCCAGACAAAAGCAGATTAATATATGCTTTGGCTGGCTTTTTTTCATTAATTGGCAAAGCCAATTAGCGTGCTGCAGGCACTTTGCTCGTTTACGCTTTATAATTTTATTTTACTATGTTAACAGTTCCTTCTTTTCTAGGAGCTGCATTTGATGCCTCTTTGCTATTGAAACCTAAAGCAGCTGTACCTGATACTTCATAATTAGCTGGAATACCTAATTCTGTAAGGATACTTCTAACCTTAGGATCATCACCAGCTAGTGCTAATATATGAATCCAACATGAACCGATATTAAGTGAATTAGCAGCTAAGAATATATTTTCAAGAGCAACTGCACAATCTGATACTTTTGTTGGTGCGTTCTTTTCATAAGCTGTTATTATTATAGTAGGCGCGTTATAGAAGGGATTGAAGTTAGGGTTGCTTCCCATCTTTTTAAATTGCTCAATTGGAGAATTTTGCATAACCTCTTTTGCAGCACTAACTAACTGCTCAATCTTTTCTTTATTTTGAATTGCTGTGAAATGCCATTCTTGCTTTCCCATTCCACTTGGAGCAAACTTTGCAGCTTCAAGGATTAAGTTTAAATCCTCATCAGAAATTTGGTCTTCCTTAAAAGTTCTTACACTTCTTCTTGATAAAATATTTTGAATTACTTCGTTCATAAATTTTCTCCTTTCAGTTTGAAAAAATTAAAAGTATATTTTTTTGACAAATATATAAATTATTTTTATAATTTCATTATGAATTATTATATACAATTCATAAATTATTATTATAATAGCAATAAAATTTAATTGAGTCCAATTAAATTTTTTCATGGAATCTATAACTTATAGTTATGTGTTTTAAATATGGTAGTTAATATTAAAATAATATATATTGCAAAAAATGTTATAACATAAGCATTTCTAGAGGAAAGCAACCTTCATTGACCGTGGAGTATTGAAAATTGATAACTGTAATATATATAAGAAGTACTAAGGGGGAATTTAATGAACTGGCAGCAGCTAGAATATTTTAAAAAAATAGCTGAAACAGAAAATTTTACTGAGGCAGCAAATTTACTTTCTGTAACGCAACCAGCGTTAAGTAAGGCAATTTCTAAATTGGAAGAAGAATTGGAAGTATCTCTATTTGAAAAAAATGGACGCAATATAAGATTAACTCGTTATGGTAGTATGTTTCTTAAACATGCCGAAACTGCTATTAGTGAAATTAATGAAGGAATTCAAGAATTAAAAGATATGGTAAATCCAACTACAGGGACAATTTCAATTGCATCACTGTATACAATTGGAACACATTTTATTCCAACAATAATAAGTGAATTTTTAAATGAATCTCCAAATATAAAATTTGAATATTGCATGGAATCAACTGTGAATATTTTAAAAGGTTTAGAAAATGGAAATTTCGACTTAGGTTTTTATGATGAAATTGAGGCTAATATAACAAATAACAAAGAAGTGGAATCAATTCCTATAAAAAGAGAGGAACTTGTTTTAATAGTCCCTAAAAATCATCATCTTGCAAAAAATACTGAAATATCGTTAGAAGATTTGAAGGATGAAAATTTTGTGTTTTATTCAGAAAGAACAAAAAGTAAAATTTGTTCCTTATTTGAAAATTGTGGTTTCATACCAAAGGTGATAATGAAACCAAGTCAAAATAGTCTGATAGGGACAGGCTTTGTAAGTGCAGGTTTAGGTATTTCTGTTGTTCCCAATACGCCTAATTTAAAAGCTGATGGAGTAGCCATATTAAAAATAAAGGAAAACCATTGTTATAGAACTATTCATATGGGATGGAGAAAAAATGGGAATATGTCTTCATCGGCAGAAAAATTTAAAGAGTTTATAATTGAAGAAATTTCTAGGATGAAATTTTAATATTATTGAAACTCTCAGTTTTAATTATTTTATACAAATTTATGATATAATATACATTAAAATTGGCAAACTATAGAAGAACATAGACTTAGAAATCTAACAGATGAAACTATAAGAGTATTAGAGGGAAGGTATGAATTGATGAAAGTTCTTAGTTTTGGATCCTTGAATATAGATTATGTTTACAGTGTTGAACACTTTATGAAACCAGGAGAAACACAAGCCTCACATAGCTTAGATATATTTTGTGGCGGCAAGGGCTTAAATCAGTCAATTGCATTAAGCCGAAGTAAAGCACAAGTGTATCATGCTGGAGCTGTTGGAGAATCAGATTCAGCTATGCTTATTAATGCTTTAGAGTCAGCTGGTGTAAATACCAAATATATTAAAAGGGTTAAAGGGAATTCAGGACATGCAATTATTCAAAAAGATATTACTGGACAAAATAGTATATTATTATTTGGAGGGGCTAATCAACAAATATCAGTAGAGTATATTAAAGAGGTTTTATCTAATTTTGAAAATGGGGATTTTATTATATTACAAAATGAGATTTCCTGTATTAAAGAAATTATGGAAGAAGCTTATGTAAGAGGTTTGAAAATTGTATTTAATCCATCACCAATGAATTCCGAGGTTTTAAAATATCCTTTAAATAATGTAGAATATTTTATTTTAAATGAAGTTGAAGCAAGAGAGATAATTGAGTCGGAAGAAGATGGAGAAGAATTAATTAAGGCAGTGGCTAATAAATTTCCAAATGCAAAAATTATTTTAACTTTAGGCGAAAAAGGTGCTTTTTACCGCTTTAAGGATATACAATTGAAACATAATAGCTATAGTGTTGAGGTTACAGATACTACTGCAGCTGGTGATACATTTCTAGGTTATTTTATTGGAAGTATTGCAAAGGAATATGGGGTAGAAGAAGCATTGGAACTAGCATCCAAAGCAGCAGCTATATCAGTCACACGCTTAGGAGCATCAACATCAATTCCAGAATTAGATGAAGTGATAAATAATAAATTTATTGAGAAAGCTTAATGCTATATTTAAATAAAAGGGTAATAAAATATGATTTATGGGATATTAAAATAATTAAGGCATATTGAATATAACATAAGGAGCAATTATTTTGAATATTGAGAATAGTATAATTTTGATTAATGATGAAGATAAAACGGAAGAGATAGTGGACTGCTATCAAAGTGAAGAAGACAAACTTGAAGTGAGATTTAAAAATGGCGAAAGTAATACTTATAATAAGGACCAGATTAAGCTTAGTACTGAAGGTAAACTTATTGAACTTAAGAATGTTGTGATTTATGAAAATGAAGTTAAAATTACAAATATTTTAATGGCTATAATATTTGAGGAATTTAACATAGTAAAAATTATTTTTAAAAATGGAGAAAATAAGCTATTTGAGAGAGAACAATTAAATATTAGTGATAATGGATTTGATGAAGCTGTTGTTGAAAATAATTTTATGTATTTCAGAGAAGTTGCAAAGAAGCTTGATTTATATAATGTTTATAATAATGGGGTAAGTGAAGCTTTTGAAAGAATATCTATGATAAATCCAAATAGTGCCCTTGTAGATTATTTAAATCCTAAGGAAATTGAGACCATAGAGGATTTTGATTTTGCAATATATCCATATGGGTTTAATTTAAGACAACAAGAAGCAGTAGAAAAAGCTGTCACTAATAAAATAAGTATTATAGAAAGTGCATCAATAGAGGAGAGAACTGAGGCTATTTTAAATATTACTGCAACTGTTGTTTTAGAGGGGAAAAATGTAATAATAGTAACTAAGGATAATTTTTCTACCTTAAAATATTTAGAAATATTAAAAAAATCAGATATTGATTTCACTGTAAATCATTTAAAAGAAGAAGGTAATAATTTTATTAATGTTTGCGAACAATGGCTTAGAAATTCTGGCAGTATGTTTGGCAATCAAAATATAGCTGATAAAAAAGAAGAGTGTCTAAATATTCAAAATGAGCTGGTTGAAAAATTAGAAAATATAGCTAAAATCGAAAGTTTAGAAAAAGAGCAAACTTATTTATTAGCTGAAAATGCTAAAGTTGAAAAAGAACTTCAATCAAAAGAAGTTAATATACATCCTGCTATATTGAAATTTAACCAAGAAAAGCTTTTAGCCTTTAAGGAAGAATATATTTCAATCATCAAAAAACAAGGACATATAGGTTTTTTTACAAAAATAATGTTTATCTTCAAGTATAGTATTTGGGATTTTAGTTTTTATGATATTGATCCTGAATTGCTAGAAAAAGCCATGGAAGAAGTTTATAATGACAGGAAAGTTGATGAAATAAATGAAGAAATAAAAGCACTAAAAAATGATTTGGATAAAAATAAAATTGGTAGTGAAATAGAAAAAATCCAAGAGAAATCAATGGAAGTATTAAAGTGTGGTTTGTATGAAAATTTTAAGTTTATAGAAGGAATTAATACTTCTCAGGAAGAGGAAAATGAACCAATAAAGAAAAAAGTTAATTATCCTATATTAACTTCAGCAAGGGATTTCTTTATAAATTCAATTTATGATAATTGCATTTTTGATTTTGTAATCCTAGATGAAGCAGCTGACATGGATATAGTTACAGGGGTTTTGGCCTTAGCTAGGGGAAGAAATATAATAGTTGTTGATGATTTAAATGAGATTAAAACTAAATTGGATGAAGGACTAGCTGATGAATTGAAAACAGTTTTTGATATGAATGAAGTAAATTCAGGCTATAAATATATGGACAATTCTTTAATATCATCACTTAATCAAGTTTTTAAACAAGTTCCAAAAACAGAACTTTCTAGAAAGAATAATTAAAAATTTTGTGGAGCTTGTATCAGATTTAATTGCAACTATAGCAGGAGTAATTACATTTTAAATTGAAAGTAAGCATAAATATTTTGTAATAAAAAATAGCATATAAGCGTAAAAGAGGGGGAATTAAATATGGATAATAAAAAGGTTTGCGTTGTTGGAATGGGCGGAGTTGGAGGATATGTTGGCTGCATACTTGCAAAGCATTTTGACAATGTATACTTCTTTGCAAGAGGTAAACGTCTAGAATCAATAAAACAAAATGGACTAAAATTATGTAGTAATGCTCATGGAGAGACAGTGATACATCCTAAAATGGCAAGTGATAATGCTGAAGAAATGGGGGCTATGGACTATATTTTTCTTTGTGTGAAAAATTTCTCATTGGAACAGGTATGTGCTGAAATATTGCCAATGATTAATGAGAATACTGTAATCATTCCTTTGCTTAATGGTGTTGGAATTTCAGAGGAAGCCCGTAGATTAATAGGGAAAGGCACTATTATTGATGGTTTAGTTTATATTATATCAGGATCGGATAAAGATTTTATAATACATCATACCAGTTCATATTGTAATATTCATATAGGTTGTGAAGTAAAGAAGAACCTTGAAGATAGTATCCTATTAGAAGTTCAAAAACTTTTACAAAGTGAAGAGATTACCTGCATAATAGAAAAGGATATAATAGCTGCTATATGGGAAAAGTACATATTAAACTGTGCGTTTAATGTTATAACAGCTTATTATAATGCAACAATTGGAGAGCTTAGAAAAAATGAAACTGCAATCATGCAAGTGAAATTACTCCTTAATGAAGCTTGTAAGGTAGCTCGAGAGTTAAAAATTAACATTGATGATAATTTAGAAGAAATCCATTTTAATCGTATAATGTACAAACAGTCTGACCAAGCAACAAGTTCTTTACAGAGAGATATGGAAGCAGGCAGACAAAGTGAATTAGAAGTATTCTCTGGAAAATTACTTCAACTAGCAGCAAGCCGTGAAATAAAAATTCCTACGACAGAATTTTTCTATGAGGAATTAAAAAAGAAATGTTAAAACAGATGAATATTTTTCTTATTGGTTGTGTTTGTTTACTCCTGATAATGAAAACTTATCATTTTCATACTTGGATCATGAGAATGGAGCAGATATAGATGGAGCAATATATAAGGATATTATAGAATTTTTAGAAGCTATGAGATTAGAGTACGAAGAAAATAAAGATGGATGGGGATAATTTTGTAAGTGAATAACATAGATACCTACACGCTATTTGCTTATTGTTATTTATAAAAAATAGGAGGGACAAATGGAAATAAAGTTGAAATCAAAATGGTTACAAGAATGCGTGTGTAAATTTTTAAATAAGGATGACAACATATTAAAAGAAGAAGATCTAAAGAAAATAAAATATATTAGAATTGGGACTAGCAATGATTATGAGCTTCAATTAAGTCTTCAGGCACCACCTAAAATATTTATACCAAGTGATCGTGGTGATGAATATGAATTTTGCTGCATATATAATGTAAGGAAATTTAATTCCATAGATGAGTTTATTCAAATAAATAAGTGGAGCGACAGCTATTCTTTAGAACTAAAGGAGGAAATAGTTGAAAAAGAAGCAGATATTTTTAATGAAGAAATTGAAAAGATATCAATGGAAAGCAGTAAATTTGAAGAATCTATAGTAAGGTTCGAACCTTATGAAGGCAGTTATATAAAAGAAGAGTATGAAGAAGATGCTGAAAATGAGAGCTTATTAAATACTGATGATTTTAAGTATTTTACAAAATTAGAAGGCTTGAGATTTATGGATTGCTGTATTGAGATTCATAAAATTGATTTTTTGAAATATTTAAATAAGCTTAGAATTCTAGAATTAGGTACTGTTTCGTTAGAAAGTATTGATGGTGTAGAGGAATTAAAGAACCTTGAGGAACTTTGCATTTGGAGAAATTAAATCTAAGAGAAGGGTGATATTTTGAGATATGAAAAAGAACTTGAGGCATTAAAACATACAGATCAACTAGATGCTCAATTAATTTCACATAAAGAAGATAGAGAATTGTATTCTAAAAAGCAGATAGAAGAACTGCGAAAGGAATATCCTAAAATTCTTGATGAATATTTAGAATATTGTCAAACATAGAATTTCATAATATAATTAATATTAACAAATTAATATAAAACTGTAAATTATATTTCTAGGAGGTATATTCGTGGGCTTTGGGAAAATTTTGCATGAAGCTTTGGAATTTAGTAATGAATTAGATATTTTACATAGACATATTACTAAGAACAATCTTCAAGTTCAAAAAAGTGATTCCTTTGAAAAACAATGCTTTTTATTAGAACGTTATATAGGTGAGGAGCACTTTCAATCTATTCATAAAAAAATGAATATTGTAAATATTATGTCAGGAGTTTTTGCATTTCCTGTTCTTCTTATAATTTTGATGGTTTACGTATATGCGAAGTGGATTGATAAAAAGTTTGACGTGTTCGGGTTCTTTCTAAATAATCCTGCACTATATATAGTACCTGCTGTTTTAATTGCTGTTACCATAATCTTTGCTATTTATCATTCTATATTGCGTAATAATCTTTACTATAAGATTTATCCTAAACTGAAAGAAAAGCTTAGGGTAGAAGACGTGACCTTTGAGTAAAACATACCAGTTACTGATTTAATTGTTATATATCTTCAGATGTTAGAGGTGATTTTCGAAAAGATTCTAATATTCTTGAAGATATTTTTTTACCCATAGAATGGCATAATATAATGTTCTTATGTCATATAACCCGAGGAAAGCTATGATGAAAAAATACACCAGCACATTAGAGTCAGGTATCGTATTTGAGCGTCATCGCGGATTATATTGGCTTATTGGAAATGGAACAGATAATGATGATTGGGATTTTGTATCAACAGATACATATTAGTATAATTATAGATATTGTAATGAAGAGTGAGCTGATATGATTAAAATCTAGGAGTTGATAATATGCTTGATTTTTCAAATTTAAAATTTATTTCTGGAAGAAAAGATTCTACTAAGTTGCAAGAAATAGTAGATGTTAGAAAATAGCTTAATTAAATAGACTTGGATACTTGTAAAAGTTATGAAATATGTATATGTGGATTTAGTTAATGCAGTATTTATATTAAAAAGACACGTATTTTTATATAGATATAGTTTTATATGTGAGGAGAAAGAGTTTTGAAAGAATTAGAAGAACTAATAAAGAAATATGAATTGGAAGAAGTTAAAGATTACATATGTGAAAACATTAAAAATATTATTTATTTAAATCTCACTGAAAAAGATAATTACAAGTTTAAAGGAGTATCAAGGGTAGGTGGTTATCCAGATGTTCCAGAGAACTTTCAGTGGCCTAAAAATGCAGAAGGAAAGCTTTTAACTTTTATAGCGCAATTAAATCTAAAAGAAATTAGTTTTTGTGATGAAAATGCTCTTTTACCTAGAAAGGGAATGATTTATTTCTTCATGGGGATAGATGAACCAGCATATGATATTGAGCATAAAGTTATTTATATTGAGGAAAATGAGAAACTTAATCTTATGAAACCAGAAAAGCCAACAGTGTTAGAAGAAGAACATGAGCAAACATTTACTCCATATAAAGTAAATGGCAGAAATTCAATTGAAATACCTAATTATGCATATGTAGATTATGATATTCTAGAAGATTCGGATGCATTTTTTTCATTAGAAGAGGATATAAGATTTGAAAATACTGGTGATAATTGTGTTGGAAAAGTTTATGGATATCCAGAAAGACAGCATGATGATGCTGAGCTTGAAGCTGCATTAAAAATAATAGCTAAGCACCAATATAATTATAGAGAAAGTGAAAAAGAAATCTTAATTAAAGCCTTAGGTGGTAATAAAGAAAAGGCTGAGCAAGAAATACATGATATGGTAATGCTACTTGAAATAGATTCTAATGATAAAATTGGTTTTTCATGGTGGGATTCAGGAGTAATACATTTCTTCATTAGGAAGGAAGATTTGAAAAATAAGAATTTTGATAACACATATTTATCTTTATATTCAAGTTGAGTAATTCTTTAGTTGAATATCTATAAAGTTTTAAAGGAAAACATTTAATTTGTTATATTGGGGGAAGTACAATGGATATAGGACAAATCATAAGTGCTGATATTTTAAAAGCTTTTGAGTTACTGTTTGAAGGCTTAGGAAAGACTATAGCACCTATGGATATAGAAAGAGCTTTTAAGAAAAGTGATTTAAGAGTTGGTATTTATGATTCAGTTGAATTTGATTATAACATGGGAAGAATTGAAATATTTTTAGATGAATTAAGTTATTCTAGTGCAGATGTAAAGTACTTAGGAAATGACGCAATAAAATTAATTACAAAAGACCAGCTAATAAATAAAGTAATACCAGTTTTACAAGAAAAATTGAAAAATAAAATGGAAACCTTAAAAGCTGATAAGAGGTTTGATTATAAATATATAATAAAAGGAACTTTTCGAATACAAGAAGGAAAAACAGAATTGACAGTTTTAGAGTATATTAATAATGAAAAAAAGGAAACTTTAGCAAATAAAATTGAAAAATATATTGAAAATAATATAGTAAATGGCGTTTATCCAACTAAAGAAAGTGATATATTTTTTCTATGTAGATACATGTTGGATGCTAAGCTATTTAATAAAATAGAAGCAGAGTATGTCATTAAAATATTTAATAAAATATTTGAGCTAAATGCTAAAAATACAAATAGCTTGGAGAGTAGCAGGCAACATATAATTTATTCTCTTGAACAATGGATAAAGAATAATTTTTTTAGAGAAGAAAGAATATATGGTTTTGAAAAGAGTGAATTGTTAATTTATGCAGCAATTTTAATATTAAAATATGAACCTGCATATTGCAGAGATACTGCTTTGAAATTTTTACAAAAAGCAAAAGAACTAGGCAATAAGAATGCAGTTAATATTATAAAAATTGGAACAGGGAAATTTACCAAGGAAGATATTATGTATGAAGATGATGATTTGAAATTCACGGCTAATGATGCTTTTGCAGAAATAAGGATTACAATAAAAAATGAAATAGAGTCAAGTTATTCAAAATCATTAGATTTAATAATCAATTTGTTGCAAAAAGATTTCCCAGCAAGTTATAAAATAATTTTAAAATCCCAAAATAAAAATTTACTTCCAATAAAGAAAATTGGTAAATCAAAAACTCAAATATTTTTTGCTAACGCCTTAGCTTATCCAGAACTTTATCCTAAAATAGAGAAATATGTTAGGTGTGCAATAATTAAGGACTATGAATGGTATTCAGATGTTGAGGCAGAAAAATGCTGCAGACCTGGAACTTATGGAGCATTTGGCTTGGGTTTATTAAGCAAAAAGTATTATAACTTGATAATAGATTATATGGACAAGGTTGATAATGAGCATCAGTCAGTTCAAAGTCATTTTGCAGAAGCGTTTATAGAAAAGCATGGAGTTAATGCTGAAACTATTCCTGTACTTATAAAATGTTTACTTGCATGTTATGATGAAAAGCCTTTTAAAAAATTAGAAACTATTGAAACTTGTGAAACCTTAGAAATTTTAATAGAAGAACTTAAAGTTTTAAAACCTTATGAAATTGAACATGTTGTTTTCTTTATATGGGGAGGAACTGATAAGTTATCAAATAAACTAAAAAAGAAAACAGATATAAATAAGTATTATGAAAGGATTATTGAGCTTTGTAAAAGGTGTTGCACCAATCTGAAAAATGCGTAATAACAGTTATTTATATTATATTAGGAGGAATTAGCGATGAAATCTTTTCCTTTTGACAAATTTAAAGAGGCTTTTATAAAGGAGATAAAATCTGTATTCACACAATTTATTGATAAGTATAAGGATAAAAAACCATATATATTCACAATAATCGTTCCAGATTATATAGCCACAAATCATCCAAAGTCTTATTGTATTTCTTTTAACGGAAATACAACGGATGAGTTTGAAGCTGAAGGTTATTGCTATACTACTGCAGATTCAGAGGAGCTATATTACAAGTATTGCTCAGATGAATGGAATGATCATTCTATTTCAGAAAATGACTTTCCAGAATGCAACAAAATTGTTTTGGAGTATATTATAGAAAATGAAAATGTTATTTCAAATAAAGACTGTAATTACACCGATGAATTTTTACAATTCAGAGAGGACTTTTTTGACACCTTGATAAAATCGATAGAACAATTAAGAGCAGAGGAATTTTTTAAATCAGTATATCAGGAGCATATATTAATTAATTTTGAAGTAAGAGAATACTATCAAGAGGATGGAATGCTCGAAATTTTCAAAAGGCTGAATACAAAAGAAGAGTTAAGTATATATGTAAAATGGCTGCAATAATGCTTTAATGGAGCAAATTACATGTATCTGATGAGAGAACCTTATTAAAAATGTTCTTATTGTTAGTGTAATAAATTAAAATAGTATATTAGCGGAGCAGGAGAGAAACATGATTTATTTTACATCAGATTTACATTTTAATCATGAAAAAATCATCAAGCACACAAATAGGCCATTTCATACAGTGGATCAAATGAATGGAAGGCTGATAAAAAATTGGAATAGTATTATAACACCTAATGATGAAGTTTATATATTAGGGGATTTTACTATGAAAGGCGGCATAATTGCCAATCATTATTTACAATTATTATGTGGTACTAAATATTTAATAAAAGGGAATCATGATAATTTTATTGAGGACAATGCTTTTAATAAAGACTTATTTCAATGGATTAAAGATTATCACGAAATTGAATATAGAAATTATAAATTTGTACTGTTTCATTATCCTATACTGGAATGGAACAAAAAAGGGCATGGTTCTATTCATTTGCATGGACATATACATTCAGATATTATATATAATCTTGAAATGCTAAAAAATGAAGTAAAGGCATACGATGTAGGAGTTGATGCTAATAATTATATGCCTATATCAATCGAGGAAATTATTAAAACATTAGGGTAGAAGATTATGAAGATATTAATATCATTTGAATACATGTTAAAACAAGAAAAGAATAGGAGAATAGCATATATGAGTAAAAGAGTGGGTATGATTTACAAACTTATGCCACAAGAATTAGAAGGAATTTATACATTTGATAAGATAAGTTCTGATGATATACATGGATTATCAGTTTCGATGTTAGAAGCATTTAAAGATACAGCGGACTTCAATGGTGAAACTTTAGAAGAGTTAAACAAGGAGATTCATAGTGTTGTTGAAAGTACTTTTGGAGCATTTATTCAAGATGCATCATTCCAAATTAAACAAAATGGGGAAATTGCTGCTGTAATTCTTGTGAGTTTATATAAAGATAGACCATTTGTTTCAGAATTATTTACAGTTAAGAAATATTTGAAACTAGGTATGGCAAGGAATCTTTTGAAAAAGAGCATAAATGTTTTATTAGCTTTAGGATATGAAGATTTGGTTTTATATGTGCATGCTAAAAATTCTGGTGCTATTAACCTTTATAAAAAAATTGGATTCTTAGAGTTATAACTTTATTTATTGTTAGCAAAAATTTTGAAATGTGTTAATTTATTGAACTCAAAATTTTAATTTTATGAGGAATATTTTTTATGTTTTACATATCTAGGAGGGAAAACTTTGGATGATTTAATTATAGATAATAGCATTTTTAAAATCAGCAATTATAATATCAATGAATTTTATGGTATACATATCGATGCTGATTTCCGCTTGAGCACAGGAGATATGTGTTATTTACCATCAAAGAATCAAATACTCTTTAATATAAATGACTATAAAGATGCATCTGATATTGCATCACATTTAGATGAACTAGAGAAATATAAAGATAACTTTTGCTATATTAAAATGGATATGGAAAATTTACAAACCACATGTTACTGCGAATCTGAAGGAGTCCCATATGATCTGTTCGAAGGGCCAAATGATGAAATTTGGTGTGTAATTGGATACTCAAAAACATTCTTAAATAGGGAGGTATGCTTGCCAATAGGGGATAGGAAGGATATTAAGGATTGTAAACCAATGGCATCAGTAGCTGAACATATTTTTAGAGATGGAGATAAGATATTATCTTATACTGATGGAACTTTTAATAAAAAGCCTACAAAGCTAGGAGAATATAAATTTTCTAAAGCCAAACAATTTCAGTCAGTAAAGCGTGTGAAAATAGAAGAGCCATTGGTAAGTAGATGCTTGTATAATGAAGAAGGAATACAAGCCTTTTCAACAATTGATGAAAATATTATATTGCATCGCTTGCTTGATGATAAAGGAGTATCTATTAAGGAACGCAAAGTTTATGTAGAAGGTATGTTTTTGGATGCATTTTTTGAAAAGAATAGTCCTGTTATCAATTGGAAGAATTATGAGGCAGTTGAGGTAACAGCAAATGGCGGAAGCATATTTCACGTAGAAAGACCCAGCGAAATATTCTATTCAGTTTATGGTATTGATGGTAAGAAGATAGAAGAAAAGAAGTTATTTGAACTTACTGAATTATGTTCTATATATTGTATGGAAAGTGTGAAGTTAGATAACGATACATATGCATTAACATTTACATATGGTAGCGATGATGAACCAATAAAAGCAGGTAATGGCTGGCTTGTAGTTAAATCTGGAGAGCTTCTGGAATGTTGGTTACAGCATAAAGATAAAAAGAGTTATATTGATCAAGTTACAGGAAGAAATATTATACTTAATATGGAGAATGTAATACTTCGTAAATTTAGGGCTTGTGGTAGAAGTTATTCCTTATATTTTGATGGAATAATTGATAGTAAGCATAGAAACAGAGCAATAGTATTAATAAAGAACCTTATTTAAAGAAGGGTGATAAGGAGATTTTATGATGAATTTTATCGATAGAGCTTTGGAACGAATAAATGAAATGAGTGCTGATGATTTTTTGCAATCAATGGCAGATATATATAGTGAACCAATAGAAAGAAATGAGATTAAAAGGTATCCACAATTTGTACAAGATGTTATTTTTATTATTGATTATGATACTGAATTGCAAATGGAAGGGCTAGAAGGCTTTTTTAATGATTCAACAAAAGATTATGTCAATGAAACAATTGTTGCATTAAAAAATTGTGGAGCAACAAAAGAGGCTGAAATGTTAGAAAAATGCAAGAAGATTGATATTGAAAACTACGATGAATATGTTGAATTAGAAAATGAAACATATCTTAATAATGATTTTGAAGGTTTTTGGAAACTCGTTGAGGAATATATTGGAAGAGAAAAACAATTAAAAGATTATAATTTAGGAGGATAAAAGAGCTTGAATAATGAAGAACGTGTGGAAGTATTGATAAAGAGATATGACTTTGATTTTAGTGAGAAATACCATGTTGAAATCAGACAACTTCTCGAAAAAGAGATTATTAATTATCAAAATGGTAGCAGTGAATATTTACGTTTCTTATGCGGTTATTTGTTTTGTATAGGTGAAGTAAAGGACATAGAAATTATTAATAAGGCAAAGTATGGTATAAATATGGATGTTGGTTGCATGGTAGATGCTGAATGGATAGAAAGTCTTAAAAATGGTGGTGTAGAATCCGAATATGTACGCAACAGACATTTATTAATTGACGATTTCGTAAGCTATTACTCTAATTTTGAAGCTTCAGAAGATTTCGACGAGTGACACACTAATTCTAGTTTAAATATTATTAATATAAATAGCAATTCTATATGTTAGGAGGAAATTTACATGAATAGCTTAAAAAAATATGTATTTGAGAGTATAAAAGCAGAAATTTTATCATGGAATAATGACGTGATTAAGGATATTTACGTTATATCATTATATATTTCAAATTCAGAAGATGATCCGAGAAGGCCAATGATTACACTTGGATACAACACTATGGAGCAATATGAAAGTGCATTAGAAGATGCATCTGATAATGCAGAAGCAAAATGGAATTTTGCATTTTGGTTGCAAAATGAAGAATTAATTATTGGTGACAATTGGGGAGAAAATTTAGAAGATGGCGAAAGGATAAGCCAGTGGATTAAGGAAAATAATTTATATTATTCAGATGAGGAAGAGGACGAAGATTTTGATAAAGCGTTAAAACTAGGTGATGAAATAACTAGCAGATTTGTGGAACTATGTGTTGAAGTGGTTAAAGAGCTCCATGAAGAAGGAATAATTGAAAAAAAATTTGGAAAAGCTCTACCTTTAATAATTCATGAACTTGAATATTATGATTTAATTGCAGAACAAAACAAGCGAGCTAATCCTGAGGAAATTATTAAAGAATTCGCAGATTGGATTTTAAAAATGTAAATTAGGGAAAAAAGATGAAACATAAAAATACTTCTGCATATGGAGTTAATGAAAATGTTACTGCATTCTTCGATTATGATGAAAATGATATGGTACAGAATATCTGGTTAACGCTTGTTATATATGAAAAAAATGATATTACAAATGCTGAAAAGTTATTACAGAAGTTGTCTGAAACTTCAGAGCTGCTGTTGGTAGATTGGTGTTGGAGTGAAGTATATTTTTTGGCAGAGAGTGAGCCTATAGTTTAATATTTAAGAAGACGTGAAAGTATATTTAATTAGTAATTTGAAAAGTTACATAAATAGTAATTTGTAGGAGATAGATAAATGGACAGATATAAAAGTATTTTAGAAAGTGTTAAAAATTCTAAAAAAGAGATAAAAATTCTTCAGGTTGATATTGAAGTATTGAATTGCATTAAAAAAAGATATGAAATAAATGAAAAAAGTTTATTTGGAACAATTCTTTTTAAAACTGGTGGAATTATAATTGAAAACTGGCTTAGATTGTATGGATCTGGAGAATTAGACTTCAATAAAAGAAATGATTTATTTCCAGAGTCTGATATTATTGTTGCAGAAGATGTTTTAGGTGGCTTATTTGCAATGCAAGATGATAGTAATATTAGTTATTTTGCACCTGACTGTTTAGAATGGGAGCCGATGGAGATTTCTTATTCAGAATTCTTATATTGGGCATTTCATGGAGATACTGACACATATTACATGGATTATAGGTGGAATACATGGAAAGACGATATGAAAAGAATAAGTAATGATAATGGAATAAGTTTTTATCCATTCCTATGGGCGAAAGCCGATTCATTGGAAGGCAGACATCGTCAAGAAGTTTCTATGAGTGAGATAATTAAATTGGAATTTGATTTTTTAAACCAACTAAAGGAAACGAAATAACCTTTTAAATTTTGTAAGAATATTTAAGAGATATAAGGAGAAAGAATATTATGAGAAATAAAAATGATAACCAATTAATGGCTCCACTATGGCTAATGTATCCGAACATTCCAAATGGCAGTATAGGCTGGAGAATGGGATATGGTGAAGGATATGCTATGGATTTTTATTTGTGGTTTGATAATTTAAAAGAAGATGAGAAGAAAAATTATATGGAGATGTTTCCGAAGCCTAAAAGATGGGAAATAGATGATAGTATCTATCAACATAATGATTATTGGACATACACTTGGCAAAAAGACGGTAAGCCAGAATATGATTTAAATAACCTTATTTCAGATTATAAAAGTGGAAAGAATTTGGAATATATTTATTTTTGGGGGCATCATCCTAAAAAAGATGGGGGGATTACCAAATCTTGCTTCAGCCAGTGGTGGAAGAGTAGCTTTGATGTAGGACATGCTAAATATTTATTTATGGAACAATATATGATGGCAGAAAAAGCTAGATTGTTTGGAGATAAAGAAATAGAAGGTAAAATTATGAGTTGTAATAATCCTAATGAAATAAAGGGACTAGGACGTAAAGTAAGAGGCTTTGATGAAAATATTTGGAATAACATTAAGTATTCAATTGTTGTAAATGGAAATTATAATAAGTTTATGCAGAATGAAAAATTGAAAGCATATCTTCTTTCAACAGAAGACAAAATATTAGTTGAGGCAAGTCCTTATGATAATATATGGGGAATACAGATGTCTGAGAATGATGAGGAGATTAAAAATCCAGAATTATGGCGTGGAGAAAACTTACTTGGATTTGCTCTTATGGAAGTTAGAAATGAAATAAAAAGAGTATGTAAAAATAGTAATATGATTGATTTTGTTTCATTATATAAAAAATATAATTAGTAATTTTTCTTATATATTTATTTTTGGAAGAAGAAAGAAATGCGTATTTAGATGAATTAAGTGGTGATGGATGTAGGATAGGAGGATATCCTATCTTTGTTCAATATGATCCAAGGGAAAATGAAGAACTCAGAACTTTTGATACTTTGCTACTTCAACTTGATTGTGAAGATGAGTGTGACTTAATGTTTGGAGATGGTGGAATAGCCAACTTTTTTATAAACGAAGAAGATTTAAAGAAACTTGACTTTACTAAGGTCTTATATAATTGGGATTGTTGCTAAAAATAAAATTAATAGTGTAGTGAAAATTGTAGTGAAGATGAAGGTATTGATTCCAAGAGAAATATTTTGATATTATTATAAGGGGCAGATTGAAAATAAAAATATGTGGGGAGAAAAACGATGATTAGAATTGCTACAATAGATGATACTTTAGAAATAGAAAAAATATATAATGAGATTTTAGATTATGAAGCACAAACAGTGTCTTATACAAATTGGCAAAAAGGGCTTTATCCAACAATTGATTACGCTAAAGGTGCTATTGAGAAGAATTCAATGTTTGTTGGAGAAGATGAAAAAGGAATATATGGCTGTGTGGTACTTAATAGTATTCAACCAAAAGAATATGAAAACATTCAGTGGATTACAAAGGCTGATCCAAGTGAAGTGATGGTCATACATACCTTATGCATTAGACCTTCTGAAAGCGGGAAAGGTAAAGCAAGAATAATGATGAACTTTATTGAGAAATATGCCAAAGAACAAAAATATAAAGTTATTCGCCTTGATACCTATGAAGAGAATATTCCAGCGGCAACTCTATATCCTAAAATTGGATATCTTTATGTAGGTACGACAAAATTTCATTTTCAAAATGTAATATGGGAAAATTTAAAATGTTTTGAAAAAGCATTGTTTTAATAAATATGAACTAAGTAATGTATGTATGTTGGACTAATTAATGTAATAAATAAAAATTTTGAGTTATTTGCAACATTTTTCTAGGTTGTATTGTATTACTATTAGAAAAGGTAAATAAATGTGTAACTTAGAAGGAGAATGTATATTATGAAAAAATTAATGATAGGTTTATTAACAGCAGTAACAATTATGGGGATGACTGTTTCAGCATTTGCGGCAGATTTTAATACTCAAAACTCTAACACAGAAGTTACTAATGACGCTTTGCCAATATCAAGCTATGCACCAAAGGATTTAGATATTAACAAGGTGATAATAGGTGGGAAGAATATTGAAATTGGAAGAAATGGAGTTTTAATATATAAAGGCAAGGTTATGGTTCCACTTAAAATTACAGCAGAAAGTCTTGGCTTTAAAGTAGAGGCGGATAAGGATAATAAAATTATCAGCTTAGATAATGGTAAAATTAAAACAAATGTTTATATTGGAATGGATGGCTATTATTATTCAAGCAGTAATGCAATAGGATTGACTATGATGCATGAATTAGGTGCTGAACCAATAGTAGACAATAATATTGTATATGTACCAATTAATATGTATAATTTTCTATTCAATGATGAGAAAGCAGTAGGAAGTTTTTTTGTGAGGAATAAAGATGGACAATGGATTTATTCGATTAATGGTGAGCTATTGATAGGTTGGAAGCTAATAAATAATAAATGGTACTATATGGACAACAATGGCATAATGCAAAGGGGCTGGGTCAAGACTAATGACAATTGGTACTACTTATTAAATAATGGAGAAATGGCTGAAAATACAGTAACTCCAGATGGTTATAAAGTAGATCAAAACGGTAAATGGGATGGTAAGCCAGCAGCTATTGTAAAAACTAATACAGAAGATGGGATTGATATAATAAATCCTATTGAAAATTTTGATACTATAGATGATGCTCAAAAAGCTTTGAAATTTAAAATTACAGTGCCAAAGGAATTATTAGGCAAATATAATATAAAGTATATAAATACAATATCGCGTAACGTATTTCAAATATGCTATATGAATAAAGAAAATGATATTATATTTAGAATGGGACAAGGAATTGAAGATATAAGTGGTGACTATAATAATTATGAGACTAATAATATTGTTAATGTAAATGGAAGCAATGTGAAATTAAAAGGAGATAATGATCTTATAAAAGTTGCGGTTTGGAGTGCAAATAATATGTCATATTCTATTTCAATAACTAATGGCATGAAACAGGATGAGATAATTAATTTAATAAAAAGTGCTATATAATAGAAATAATGACTTTGTGAATGAACTGACTTCACAAAGTCATTATTTTATTTATAGTTCTAGTCAGATAGAATTAAAGGTATAGATATCGAAAGCAAAAATTAGACTTATGCAACAATTACCGAAATCAGATACATTTATCTTCCACAGGACTAGTGAAATTTTCGCTGGAAGGTTCTAAATGGCAGCTTGTCGTTATTTCAGCGTGTTCCAGATGTAAAATCTGGACAAGCTGTAAATAAAACAAGCCCCCATTAAGAACCATCATCAGCTCAATTTCACATGCCTGCTTCCAGAAAAATGTATCTGATTTCTAGTGTAGTGTTACGATTATAATTTCTCAATGATGCATGTATATTCCATTTATAAGTTTGATTCTTAAATTTAATATCCATAGTATCATGAAAAATACGCAAAAGTTTGATATATAATACCAAAAATGATACTATTAAGGTAATATAATACAAGGCTTATTTTGTAAGAATTAGAATAATATAAGGACAGCTTAAGTAATTAGATTGGAGAAGGATACAATGCAAGATATCAAATTAGAAAAAATGACAATAGAGGATTACAATCACTATATATTTTCAGCAATAACTAGTTATGAAGCTGAATTATTACTTAGTGGACGTTTTGATACCAAGCAGGCAGCACATGAGTTTGCTGTATGGGAGTATGATGATATATTTAAAAATGGATTTTCAACTCCAGATACGTATTTATATAATATTTCTGCAAATGGGCAAAAGGTTGGAAGCATTTGGTTTTTAAATGAGGACAAACTTGGTGTTACAGGTGAAGCTTTTATTGGTGATTTTTTAATTAATGAAGCCCATAGAAAAAAGGGGTATAGTTATCAAGCCTTACTGATGGTAGAAAAATTAGCTAAAGAACAAGGACTTATTGAAATGAGGCTAGGAGTAATGAATCATAATACTAGTGCTAAAAAGCTTTATGCTAGAGCTGGATACAAAGTTTTTAAAGAAAGAGAGCACGATTGTGTTATGCGTAAATTTTTGGCTTAACATAAAAATGTAGTTTTAAGCTCTAGATTAAGCTGATATTATCATGAAAATTTTAGATACTATATAGTGAGGTACGATTATGAAAATGCACGATAAATGCCTGCCATGTGTGGTTAACCAAGTAATCAAAGTGGCAAATATTACAGGTGTTGAGAATAAAGAAGAGCTGCTGAGGGAAGTTTTTGTTTACCTTAGTAAAATGGATTTTGAGATAACCACACCAGAAATTATTGGAGAAATTTTTGGAATGGTAAAGAAATATACTAATAATCCAGATCCATATAAGGAAACTAGAAATTATTATAATGACATGTTTTTAAAATTGATACCAGAGTTTGAGAAAAAGATTGAACAGGCAGGGAACTCCTTTGAATTAGCAGTTCAATATGCCATTGTTGGGAATATAATAGATTTTAATCCTATACATAATACATTATTAGAGGATATTTTTGATTGCTTTGAAAAAATGGATAAATTAGAATTCGCAATTGATGATTCAAAGATATTAATAGAGGATATATTGAATTCAAAAGAATTATTATACTTAGGTGATAATTGTGGAGAAATCTGCATGGATAAGATTCTTTTAAAGAAAATAAAAGAATTAAATCCTGGTGTGAAAATATTTTTTGGAGTAAGAGGAAAACCTGTAGTAAACGATTCTATAGCTGAGGATGCATATTTTGTGGGAATTGATGAATATGCAGAGGTTATAGATAATGGTGATGGTTCACTAGGAACTGTCTTAACTAGGACTAGTCCTAAGTTTAAAGAAATTTATAAAAATGCTGATGTGGTAATTGCTAAAGGTCAAGCAAATTATGAATGCTTGAGTGAAGAAAAGAAAAATATTTATTTTCTTTTAATGACAAAGTGTGATGTGATTGCAAATGATATTGGTGTTCCAGAAAAGAAAATGATTTGTATGAAAAACAAAGTTTAAATAACAATTGATATGGGAATAAAGATATCCAAAGCAAGAATTAGACATATGCGTAATTTATCGAAATTAAACACATATTTATTCCAGCGGACTAATGAAATTATCGCTGGATGGGTTCTAAGTGGAAGGTTGCAGCCATTTCTGCATGTTCCTAAAGTAAATTTATGACAAGCAGAAAGTGGAACAACCCATATAGGAAACTCGACTCACGTTCGTTCGCTGAGTAAGCGATTCACACCAAATCACAGATTTGGGTTCTCTGCTTAATAATCATCACAGCTTAATTTCATATGCCGCTTGCACAAATATGTATCTAATTTCTAGTGTAGTGTTACGATTATAATTTCTCAATGATGCAATGTATATTCCATTTATAAGTTTGATTAATTGGATATCTATAATGCATTACATAAATGATAATTACGCTTAAGGAGAATCCATATGAATTTAAAAAAAGAAATTATCATAAATAAAACAGTTAATATTAAAGGAATTGATGTTAATTTAATAGCTATAACGTCAGAGGAAGATGGTAGCGTATTATGGGCCATATATAAATTGCAGTATAGAAAACACATTGAGGAAAATGTGACAAAATATCTTTCAAATCGTGAAGAAATAATTAATAGTGTAAATAAAGAAAGTAGTTTTATAAATATTAATATATTAGAAATAATTATTCAAGGGCAAAAAATATTGAGTTCTTCTTCTACTTCAATTCCTTTGTATTTATGGAAAATTGATAATTCTAGTAAGCTACAAAATTTTATAGATAATGGACTGATTTCTGCAAACTTACATTATTCAGATTTAGAAAATATAATAATAACAGAATATAAGTTAAAAGATTGTGATGAATTACCTAAAATTGATACCACAAAGAAGTTAGATATTATTTTAAAGCTTAGAAGTTATTCTAAGAGTATAATTATAAACCAATCAATACATATGAAATTTGGTGAAATGGAAATAGGAAATAAGTTTGAGTTTTATGACCATATTCAAAAGAGAAAATATAATTATTATATTAATAACATGTATCATTATGATGTTTGGAATGAAGTAAATAATAATTTAGAGATGGAACTAGGACAAGCTGTGCCTAAAGAACAGCTTGAAGAAGCTAAAGAAGAATATGTAGCTGCTTTGGAGAAAATTTGTCCTAGAGGAATGGATTTGGCAATGCTTGAATATGAAAGTGAAGAAGATTTTCAACTTAATGTTTATACCAAGGAATACTTAAATGAAAGAAGTGAAAATAAGGCTGCGGCAATTGCGCTATTCTTTAAAGCTCATAAGAGAATAGGAAAGAATGGACTTAAAAGCAGGGTATGTATGATTAAACCAGTAGATAAAGATTTTTATGACGATATTGATATTGAATTATTAACAGGATATATAAAAGTACCAGAAGAAATAATAAAAGAGTAATAATCATAAGAATTGTGATAAAAAAATGAAAGCAGGTGAAATCTCAAAATGGGAAAGAAGCGAATTAATTACTTGGTGCAGTTATAATAACTGATAGTAGATTGTGCCAAGATTAAATTATTATGTACTATCAGAAAACTGCACCAATTTTCTAATGAACAAAATAAAAGAAAAGAGGGACAGTTATGAAATATAGTAAATTGAAAGAAGCATGGGAAAAAGAAGAGAAAAAAGCCTTTGAAGGATGGGATTTTTCATATATAGAAAACAGATGGGAAGCAGAAGAACTACCTTGGGATTATAAAGGAATATTAATTAAATACTTAAATTCAAATTACAAGTTACTTGATATGGGAACTGGTGGAGGAGAATTTTTATTATCATTGAAACATCCTTATAAGAATACATCAGTTACAGAAATGTGGGAGCCTAATGTAGAATTGTGCAAGAAAAGATTGACGCCGCTAGGAATCGAAGTTAAACAGGTATTTAATGATTCAGATCTGCCTTTTAAAGATGAGTACTTTCATATGATTATTAATAGACAAGCTTCTTTTGATATTAAAGAAGTAAAAAGGATATTAAAGCCAAATGGAATATTTATTACTCAACAAGTTGGTGGAAAAAATAACGAAGTATTATCAAAAGTATTAATTAAGAATTTTAAACCTTTATTTTCTGAGAATACTTTGGAGAATAACTTGAAAAAATTTAAAGAAAATTCTTTTGAGATTTTATATGCTAAAGAGTTTTTTCCTCACTTACGTTTTAAGGATATTGGAGCCTTAGTTTATTTTGCTAAAATTATAGAGTGGGAATTTCCTAGTTTTTCTGTAGATAGCTGCTTTGAGGAATTGTGTAAATTACAAGAAGAGTTAAATGTTAAAGGCTATATAGATAGTCTTGAACACAGATTTATTATAGTTTGCAGAAAACAAAAGTAATTTTAATTATAAAATTAAGTGAATTATTTAAAGGAGATGCAAAAATGACTGTATATGAAAAAAGTTTAGAGGTTATTAAAGAACTATTTGCAAGAGATTATCAATTTGCACTAGCAACAACAAATGAAAATATACCGTCTGTTAGGTTTATAGATACTTTTTATGATGAAAATGCTTTTTATATTGTTTCTTATGCAAAGTCACAGAAAATGCAAGAGATTGAAAAGAATTCTCGGGTTTCAATGTGTAATAAATTGTATCGTTTTAGTGGAAATGCATATAATATTGGACATCCATTATGTGAAAAAAATTATGCCATAAGAGAAAAGTTGATAAAAGCATTTGAACCCTGGTACTTTGCTCATAATAACGAAAAGGATGAAAATATGTGCTATGTAAAAATTGATTTAAAACAAGGATTTTTCTATAAAGATGGAACAGGTTATAAAGTTGATTTTGCACATGAGGAAGCTGTTGAATTCCCATTTACATTTGATATAAAATTAATTGATTAGACGAGGAGTAATTAGCTTACATTAAAAATAAAGCTGAGATTTTAAATTTGTAAAAGTCTCAGCTTAAATTTATATACATATTTATTTACTTACACAGTTTCTACCTTTTTTCTTAGCTTTGTATAAGGCCTTGTCTGCACCTTTCATTACTTCATTAGGATTTTTGAATTTATTACTTTTTTCACATACACCTATGCTTATAGTTACAAATAATTGACTTGAATTTCCTCGTTTTGATTTTGAAGTTTTAGTTGTTGATGGTTTTCTAGTATATCCGCATTTAGATATTTGCTCACGTATACTTTCTAAATGAGGCATTACGTCTTCTATGGATTTACCAGGAAAAACTATTGTGAATTCTTCTCCACCATAACGAAAGGCTTTACCACCACCAGTTACTTGAGTTAAATTAGAAGCCACTAACTTTAAAACATCATCTCCAACATCATGTCCATATTTATCATTGAATTTTTTGAAAAAATCAATATCTGTCATGGCAATTGTGTATTTACTCCCCAACTTCATTAAATCTTCCCTAAGAGCTCTACGTGAAGGTATCCCAGTAAGTTCATCAAGGTATGCCATTGAATATGAATCCTCAATTATACCTATAACTAATAATAAGCCTGCAGCACTTAAATATATTGAAAATGATAAACTATCATTAATTAAAATAAGGGCTAAGAACAAAGAAATAGTAACTCCAATTAATCTTGTTTCAAGGACATTGTCTTTAAGAAAGATCTTTATTATGAAAAATATTAAAGTTAAAGTAAATAATATTAATCCGATTTGTGGCATTGCAATTTCTTGAAAAGGTAAATTTATAAAGTTATAATTCAGCAAATTTTCAATTTTTAAATCATTGCAACTTGAAAAGTAATATATAATAACTAATTCAACTAGGATAAAAAGTATACGCAGTTTTCCCCATAGTGAGAATATACCTTTTTCTTTTAATTGTGAAAAAGTAATAAGATTAAGAGGTATAAGAATACACATTGTTGGATAGAGAATTTCCGAATAAAGCTCAATGTATTTAGATAACTCTTGACTGCAATTTAAGATTAATTCCAATAGTGCAAGCAACAAAATTATTAGGAAAACCCTGCCTTGATTAAACCTAATGCATAGGATAAGACCTAAAATAAAAATAATGTAGGAAGAATAGTTAAGAAGAAGTATAACAGGAGTGTTAAAAGTAGGCGTTTCTTTAATTAAAAAATAAGCTCCTAATAGGACAAAAATATAAATAATATGCGATAAAAGTGCTTTTAAAGTAATTTTCACTTAAGTTGTTCCTCCCCTAATTATCTATATATGTTATATTAAATTTATATTGGTATTTTAAGATGATTACTATATAGTATATTTCGATTGGTGAAATATAATCTTTAATAGACAAATTTTGTTAGCATTTTGATTTGATATTGTTTTATTGATATATAAATTTAAATATTTATATATAATTTTAAAATTTAAATATAAATTATAACGTATTTCTTCAAAATATTTTTTTGTTTATTTTATTCTTATATTATTATACAATATTAACGAATAATTCTTTGATTCGGAGAGATGTAATATGAAAAATATTATCAAATTTTACGAAAAGGGTTCTGTTGAGATTTTACATGGGGAAAGTAGTCACTGTTTTCCGCTTCATAGTCATGAAAGTTTTTGCGTTGGAGCTGTTACTAAAGGCAGTGCAATGGTCACAATAAATAATAGCAGTTGCCTGTTGACGGAAGCTATGATTTTTATCAATCCATCAAACACAGGAATATGTATGACAACTGATTCTAAATATGAATACATTACAATTTGTTTTAAAAATGAATTAAAAAGGAAAGTTGAAAATATAAAATTTAATAAATATTTTCTTGAAATGAAATACACGGAAGAAATGTGGGATTTATGTGAGGCTTTTAAAATTAGCAATAATGAGGAAGAATTTCTTAATTCTATTCTTAAATTAATAAGTCCAGCTATGGAATCCAATTCTATGTCTGTAAGTGATCATAAAAATGAAACTGCTTTATTAATTGCTGAGTATATAAAGAAAAATGCAGATAAGAAATTTGATTTAGATGAACTAGCAAAGACGTTTCATTTATCAAAGTATCATTTGATTAGGCTTTTTAAAAAGGAGATGGGTGTTACTCCAAATCAATATCATATACAAGCAAAAATGAGAATTCTTAAGGCGAATTTAGATGATATAGAATCTCAAACAAGTCTAGCTCAAAATCTTAATTTAGCTGATCAAAGTCATTTGTGCAAACAATTTAAAAAGTTAATGGGTGTATCTATTAAAAATTATAAAAAAAATCTGACAAGAAAGTGAGCAATATTTTACAATATTTTTTGAAAATAATGTGATAATATTTTATTTGTACAGAAGATATAAATAATAAATTATCTATGGTATATGTATTGGGAAAAGGGGTTTTCATTATATGACATTCTTTACTGCATTTATGTTTGTTATTACGAAGTTTGCCCATATATTATGGTGTATATTCTTCTAAAAGAAGTAAATGTAGTAGTTGTAAGGAATATTAGGGGTTCCATACAACAAAAACAACTGTGGCAGAGTTAATATAGGTATTCTGTTGCAGTTTTTTTATTTTAACAAAAACTAATATCATAAAGAGAAGAATAATGGTAGCAATTGAAGTGATAATTGCAATAATTAATGTGAGTTAAAAAAGGTGAGTTTATTGAAAGATTTAAATAAAAAATTTAAATGAGAAACCCCTCTGAATTTCTATTACAGAGGGGTTCTTATTAATTTCTTATTAAATAATCAAATGCACTCAAGGCTGCGGTTGCACCTGTGCCCATAGAAATAATAATTTGTTTATATGGACTATCTGTACAATCTCCTGCTGCAAAAATACCTGGTATATTTGTAGAGCCATGGTTATCTATTACAATTTCACCTAATTTATTTTTTTCAACTGTGTCATTAAGCCATTCAGTATTTGGTACAAGTCCTATTTGAACAAATATACCATCAACATCAATATGCTTAACTTCATTAGTATCACGCTCAACATATGTGATTCCATCTATCTTGCTAGTACCTGTAAACTCTTTTGTTTGAACATTTTTAAGAACAGTAACATTAGTTAAACTGTTAAGGCGGTTTAGTAATACTGAATCAGCCTTTAATTCTGGCATAAATTCAAAAACTGTTACGTGATTAGTAATTCCAGCTAAATCAATAGCGGCTTCAATTCCTGAATTACCTCCGCCTATTACTGCAACTTCTTTTCCTTTAAATAAAGGACCATCACAGTGAGGACAATAAGTTACACCTTTGTTTTTAAACTCTTCTTCTCCAGGAATACCGACGTTTCGCCATTTTGCCCCTGTTGAAATTATTACAGTTTTACTTTTTAAAACAGAACCATTTTCTAATTCAACTTCAAATAGGTCTTTTTTGATAATGTTTTTAGCTCTTTGTAAATTTATAATATCAACATCATAATCCTTAACATGCTCTTCAAGATTAGCACCAAGTTTTGGACCTTCAGTATATTTCACACCAATTAAATTTTCGATGCCTAAAGTGTCTAATACCTGTCCACCAAAGCGTTCAACAATTATTCCAGTTCTTATACCTTTTCTAGCTGAATAAATTGCTGAACTTGCTCCAGCTGGACCGCCTCCTACGACAAGTACATCATAAGGCTCTTTATCATTTAAATCTGCTTCGGCAGGAGCACTACTTAATTTTGCAAGAATTTCTTCAATAGTCATACGACCAACACCAAATAATTCTCCATTTAAATAAACAGCTGGTACTGCCATTATATTTTTTTCATCAAGTTCGTCATAGAAACATTCACCATCAATTGTTACGTTAGTAACATTAGGATTTAGAATACTAATTATGTTTAGGGCTTGAACGACATCAGGACAGTTGTGGCAAGTTAAACTCATATAAGTTTCGAAATTATATGTTCCTTTTAAATTTTTAATAGCTTCTATTGTTTTATCGTCAATCTTTGGAGGCCTTCCGCTAACTTGTAGCATAGCTAAGATTAATGAATTAAATTCATGACCTAATGGAAGTCCAGAAAAAATAACTCCTGTATCTTCTCCAATTCTATTAATGCTAAAACTAGGTGTTCTTAATAAAGTTGTATTCTCAACTTTTATCTTTGGAGACATAGCAGCTAATTCTTCAATGAAAGCAGTAGTATCTTCTGATAATTCATCAGAACCAGCACTTACTTTAACTAAAATATCATTCTCCAAAAGATCAATATATTCTGCTAATTGTTCTTTTAATTCATCATCAAGTATCATAATTTTATACCTCAAATCTTCCCTACTAAGTCAAGGCTTGGCTTAAGAGTAGAAGCTCCTTCTTTCCATTTTGCTGGGCAAACTTCGCCCGGATTATTTCTAACATATTGTGCAGCTTTAATTTTATTGACAATAACACTGGCATCTCGGCCTATATTTCCTGCATTTATTTCAACTGCTTGAATAATTCCATCTGGATCTATTATAAAAGTACCTCGGTCAGCAAGACCATCAGCTTCTATTAGAACATCAAAATTTCGAGAAAGTATATGTGAAGGATCACCAATCATAGTATAAGTAAGCTTTTTAATAGCTTCTGAACTATCGTGCCAAGCTTTGTGAGTGTAGTGAGTATCAGTTGAAACTGAGTATACTTCAGCACCAAGTTTTTTTAATGTGTCATAATTATCTTGTAAATCCTCTAATTCAGTAGGGCATACGAAAGTGAAATCTGCTGGATAAAAACAAACAACACTCCATTTACCTTTAAAATTCTCTTCTGATATATTTAAAAATTCACCATTTTTATAAGCAGATGCTTTGAATGGTTTTACTTCTGTTCCTATTAATGACATAATAATCAACCTCCTAAAATTTTAATTAATTATAATAATTATCGGTATTAATTGATAATTATTATTGATTAATATTATTATAAAACTTTCACAATTTTTGTCAATACTAATTTCAGAAAATTTTCATAACTAAGTTCTAATTGATAGTCTGAATCTAAATTTAAGATATATTATATGGGGCAATTCGCTGAAAATAGATTATTGAACATTGATAATTGAGACAAGTTAATGAAAACATAAAAAATATAATGTTCAAATTTCTGTATAACAAAACTTAAAAATTAGAAAGATAATAAAATAGAAAATAATTTTTAAGAAAGGAAGGTGAGACGTTACAAATTTCTATATTTAAGATTTGTGTGACGGAAGATAAATGAGACGAAAAAATTTTATTGTAGGACTTATTATATTTGGAGTATTTATGTTTATAATAATATCTAAGCTTTGCAACTATAGAAGCTTAGAAGTTTGGCAAAATAGTAATAAGAGTTTGCCTAGTGAAGTTAGAATAGGATATCAGGTTTCACCTAGTGGAGAATTACTAGCAAAAGCAAATGGAGCTGTTGAAAAAAAATTCTCAAACACTAAAATATATTGGGAAAAATATGATAGTGGGAGGGAGGTAGTTGAAGCTTTAGCTAAAGGATTGATAGATATGGGCAGTCTTGGAACACCTCCAGCAGTTTTAGGTATAGCTAATAATGTTCCTTATAAAATATATTATATTGATGATATCATAGGGGATAGTGAGGCTCTTGTTGTAAAAAAAGATTCAGGAATAAGCTTATTTAGTGATTTGAAAGGTAAAAGAATAGCAACTACTTTTAATTCATCATCACATTATAGTTTGATAAATGCATTAAAATTAAACAAAATTAATCCAGCAGATGTAGAATTAATTGATATGAAAATGCCTGAAATATATTCAGCATGGCAAAGATATGATATAGATGGAGCATATGCATGGGAACCAGTTAAATCGAGATTAGTATCAGAAGGTGGAAAAATTCTAATTACATCTGAAGATTTGGCAAAAAAAGGAGTGGTTACTGGCGAAGTTGGAATTGTTCAAAATGATTTTGCTAGTAAATATCCAAATTTTCTTAAGGAGTATATTTCAGTGTTAAATGATTCTGTACACCAATACAGAGATAAACCTGAAGAATCAGCAATAGCACTTTCTAAAGAATTTAGCTTACCAAAAGATGAAACTATAAAGCTTATGTATGGAGTAACTGTACTTGATGCGAAAGATCAAACTAATCCACAATATATAGGAACTGAAAATAATCCAGGAGGCTTTGCTAAGGTATTGAAGGATACGGGAGATTTTTTAGCTAGTATTAATTCTATTAAAAATTCTCCTGATTTATCAGTTTATCAACAAGCAATATTAAATAACTTATATCAGTAACCCTTGAAAGTGAGGTTGTAATTTTTAGGTGCTGTTGGCAAACCACTAGATTTGTTGTAATATACATATATTATATAAATTAATGAGGTGGTTTCAATAATGGAGTCTGAAGGAAAATCTTCACAAATGAAGTATAGGAACGATAGAAAAGGTAATAATATATCTATATTGGGTTATGGATGTATGCGTTTTACAATAAAGGGAAGCAGCATTGATTTAGATAAAGCAGAAAAGGAAATTATGGCAGCAATTGATAGTGGCATAAACTATTATGATACGGCTTATGTTTATCCAGGTAGTGAAACAGCTCTTGGTGAAATTATAAAGAGGAATAATTGTAGAGATAAAATATTTATTGCAACAAAGCTCCCACATTTCATGGTTAAAGCTAAAAAGGACTTGGAAAAGTATTTTAATGAACAATTAAAAAGACTACAAACAGATTATGTTGATTATTATCTTATACATATGCTTACAGATGTACAGACTTGGAACCGATTAGTAGGTTTTGGACTTATGGAGTGGCTGAAGGAGAAAGTTGATAAGGGACAAATTCGTAATATTGGTTTTTCTTATCATGGAAATACAGAAACTTTTCTTCAGCTTCTTGAGGTCTATGATTGGGATTTCTGTCAAATCCAATATAACTATTTAGATGAACACAGCCAGGCTGGAAAAAGAGGATTGCAAGCTGCAAGTAAAAAAGGCATTCCGGTGATTATAATGGAGCCATTACGTGGAGGAAGGCTTGTTAATTTGTTGCCTGAAAAAGCTAAGAATATAATAAAAGAAAATTCAAGGAAACGTACTCCAGCAGAATGGTCTTTTAGGTGGCTTTGGAATCAACCTGAAGTTACTTGTGTATTATCAGGAATGAATTCTCTTGAAATGCTTCGAGAAAATATAGAAGTTGCTAAAAATGTTGATATAGATGAATTCACAAAGGAAGACTTTGAATTAATAGAGCAGGTTAAGAAAGAGATTAACAGCAATATTAAAGTAGGATGTACAGGCTGTGGTTATTGCATGCCATGTCCAAAGGGAGTGGATATTCCAGGAACTTTTCATTCTTATAATCTTATGTATTCTGAAAATAAGAAATCTGGAAGACATAACTATCTTATGTGCACTGCAATACGTAAGAATCCGAGCAGTGCTTCACAGTGTGTTGAATGTGGTAAATGCGAACAGCATTGTCCTCAGCACATAGAAATTAGAAAAGAGTTAAAAAAAGCTAGTAAAGAATTAGAAACACCAGTATATAAGATAGCCAAAACAGCTATAAAATTATTTAAGAGGTTATAACACTCTAGTTGGAGGAAATTATGAATATTAGTGAAATTTTGTTTGGGCCAAAAACAAAATCTATTTTAAGAAGTATAAAAAAAGGGAACATAGAAGAAATTAATTCTTTTATACAAAATGGTGGCAATGTTAATGAAGTAAATGATGAAAGGAGTCTTCTTCATTTCGCTATAGATAATTGTGAAGATAACTATTACGAAGCAATTGAACTTTTAATAAATAGTGGCGCGGATATAAACAGTACTCAAAGCCATACTAAAGAGACGCCTTTACACAGAGTGTGTGCCAGAATTAGACCTAGAATGGATGTTGTTAAATTATTATTAGAAAGAGGATCAGATGTAAATATTGAAAATATATCAGGTAAGACTCCTATTTTTCACTGTAATTTTAGTTTTTCAGTTGAACTTTTGAAGCTTCTCCTTGATTATGGAGCAGATATAAAACATACTGATAAATATAACAATACTATATTACATGAGGATTATGTATTGTGTGGAGATAAATATGATTTTGAAGAGTATTTAAAATTTATTTTATCACTTGGAATAGATATAAACTCAGAAAATAATGTTGGACATACACCTTTATTTCTTTGCAAAAATAAAGACATTGGCAATATATTATTTGAATACAGTAAAAAAAGTGAACTTAAATCATAGGAGGAATTATTTTGTCAGAGAAAAATAAAAAATATCATATTACTAAGATTTCTAATGCAAAAGTCAATGAAAGTTCTGGAACAATACTTGAAGCAGAAAAGCGCTTATCAGAATCAATGATTTGGAAATTACAGTCGGATTTTTTTGCAAATCAGGGACCAGAAGCGTGGATTAAAGGTATTGTGCCTCAATATATAACAACAAATCCTTATATTGCAAACCAATATGCTAAAACTGTTTTTGGATATTTAAGAGATTATGCTGCGAGAGAGGATATGGATAAAAATGCTGTTATATATATAATGGAACTTGCAGCTGGAGTAGGTAGATTTACCTATACTTTTTTAAAAAGATTTTTGCAGCTAATTGAAAACTCTTCATTGAAAAATATAAAATTTAAATATTTAGTAACAGATTTTGCAGAAAGAAATATTGAATATTGGCAAAATCATAGTTTCTTAAAACCTTATTTTGAATCAGGGATACTTGATTGTGCAACCTTTGATATATCTAAGGATGAAGAGATTAAACTTAGATATAGCGGGGAAGTTTTATCAAGTGGAAAAATGAAAAATCCTTTGATTTTATTTGCTAATTATACTTTTGACAGTTTACCTCAAGATACTTTTTATGTAAATGAAGGGGAGATTTTTGAAGGGTTAATTTCTATTACGTCTCAAGGTGAAAATAATGATCCTAATGATAAATCAATACTTGCAGGATTAGATTATTATTATACAGATAAAAAAATAGAAGATATGAATTATTATGAAGATAAGATTTTAAATGATATATTGAAGCATTATAAGAAATCTTTAGAAGATACAGCATTTTACATGCCTATAATTGGGTTAAGATGTATTACTAGATTAAGAAAGCTATTTAACGATGATGTGATTTTGATATCAGCTGATAAAGGGTACAAAAATGAAGAGGTTATGAATAAAAACTATCATCCATATTTATCAAAGCATGGATGTGTTTCTATGACAGTAAACTTTCATGCCTTGGAATTATATTTTAAAGGTCTTGGTGGAAAAGCAATTCATAGCATATATGATCATGAAAGTATCAATGTATCTTTATTTATGCTTAGTCAAAGTAATCATGATCTTATAGAAACTTCAATGGCTTATAATGAAGTTATTGAAACTATAGGACCTGATGATTTTTATAATATGAAAAAAGCAATTATGCCTTTAAGTTCATCGCTAACAACTAAAGAACTTTTAACTTTTTTAAGATTTACAATATGGGATTCAAGAACCTTACTTGAATTGTATAATATATTACTTGAAAGAATACCAAGTGAAGAAGATTTTCCTAAAGATAAGTTAATTACTGCGATCAATAAAGCTTGGGAATATTATTTCCCTATTGGCGAAGAAGGAGATTTGGGATATTACTTTGGCTCAATATTAGGTTATCTTGGTCAAGATGAAGATGCTCTTAGATTTTTTGAGTCTTCTTTAGAGTTTTATGGTGAATGTCCAGAAACAAATTATGAAATTGCACTTTGCTATTATAATTTACAACAAGTGGATAAAGCACTTGAATATGTAGAGAAAGCTTTAAATATAGATCCTGATTTTGAAGAAGGACTAAATTTAAAGAACATGATTATTGAAATATTAACTGATTAATGATAATTAAAAAGCTGGGAATACATTATGCATTCCCAGCTTTTTGATAATTATAGCTAACTACATTATAAACGTATTTACTTTACCATTTTCCTTTAGACATGTGTCCTGCTAATTCAGCTTTTGATATTTGCTTAATAGTCCAAGCATCTTTTTTTGCTTTTTCAAAAGCAGCAACACAATTAGGATCTAATTTTAAGTCTATTCCTTCTATAGAGAGTTTTGCGATTTTATCAGCCAATTCAATTATCTCCATATGGATATCGTTAGTTCTGTCAGATTGATAAATTTTATCAGCTTCTTCACTCGACAGCTCAACAAACTTATCCTTTGGAACTCCGCATTTTGGACATTTTTCTGGAGCTTCTAAACCTTCACATACAAAACCACATACACTACATTTGAATAATTTTTTCATGTCTTTTCCTCCCTTTAATAATCATTATTATTTTATAAAATACAGTACATACTATTAATTCTATTTTATTAAACAAATTCCTTCTTATAAAGAAAAAATAAAAAACTTTTTTGAATACAAAAAATGACATAAAAATACAAATACCTGTGATAAAATTTATATATAAATACTGTTTTTAAATATTTAATTAAAAAAGAAGTGAATAAAATGTATTTATTTCTCTATAATGCCTATATTAGCAGCTATTTATAAGAAAAATGAAATATTGTTTGGTTATGAAAGGGGTTAATTAGATGAATACCAGAGTTATGTGTATTAAACCTAATATAAGTAGTTGAAATATTAGGTTTAACAAAATATTGAGAATTATTACATGGTCAATGTATGAGGGGAGAAACAAAGAATGAATTTGGAAGAAAAGTACAAAGATATAATTGAAGTATTTGCAAAATCGAGCAAAAAAGATGATGGGTTTGAGTTTGATAGTTATATTCATAAGAAAAGTAAATTTAAAGGGGATTTTGAATATGACTATTTAAACAATGATAACAAAAAAAGAAACAAAAAAGATAGAAATAAGAGATGTATTTAAAATAGTCTTGAGGTATCTATCAAATGGTAAGCATCTCAGAAAAATTGAGATGCTTTGTTAATTTAAGGGCATATTTTAAAGGGGGAGACAAGATGAAAAAAATTAAAGTACTTTTTGTAGATGATGAACTTAATGTATTAAATGCAATAAAAAGAATAACATTACTTGAAGATTTCGAATCTCTTTTTTCTATGAGTGGAGAAAAAGCTTTAGAAGAATTTGAAAATAATGAGATTGCTGTTATTGTTACAGATATGAGAATGCCAAAGATGAATGGATTAGATCTTTTGGAAAAAGTTAAAGAAATATCTCCTAATACTGTTAGAATGGTGCTTTCGGGATATGCTCAAATGTCCCAGGTAATAGCAACGGTTAATAAAGTTGGCGTTTTTAAATATATTACAAAACCTTGGAATAATGAAGAAGAATTTCTTCCAGCAATTCATGAAGCTATAAAATATTATAAATTAGAGGATGAAAATGAAGCTTTTAAGATTCAACTATTAGAAAAGAACAAGTTATATCAAAAAATGTTAAATATGAATAATGACTTAATAAAGAATAGTCAAAAGGACATAGCTTATATTAAAGCTGTGAGTAAAATTATTTTTGATATAAAAAACAATATGTATGAGCTTTTAAGAGACGAATGTCTAAGACAAAAACCTTTCAGTGAACAAATTGATAAGGTGTTTTTTCAATATTTAGAAACAGTACCTAGTGTTATTGAAGTATTTAATTTAAATGCTTTTAGAGATGGGTTTGATGAGTTGAAAAAAAATAATGTGGCTGTTATTTTTGATGATCAAAATGTTGTTAATATTAATTATTTGGGAAATAGAAAAGTCCTAGAATTAATATTTAATAAGGTTTTGGAAGTTATTGCGTGGAAAGCAAAAAAAGAAGAATTACTCTTAAATATTAAAAATATTGATACACTAAAGCTTAATCTTTTTGTAAAAAATAAGGATGCCTTTAATGACATCATTAATGATAAAGAAGCTATGTTGATATTAAACTTTTTAGATGCTTTGGGAAAAATATTTGGAGGTAAAGTTACTGTAGTTCCAGAGAAATTTGTAATTATTATGAATACTGCTTTAAAAATAATGGATTAGGAGTTGATGGATATGAAAATATAAAGCAGATGAAAATATTTCATCTGCTTTATAAATTAATTCATACTCATTTCTCCAATAGTTTCAATGTACTTTTTAGTATTTGATGGTATCCATAAATCTCCAATTTTAGTAAAGCTAAAAGAGTTTGATTTGCTACCAGAAGTTATCTGTGCGTTATTAATTGCATTAATAAGGTTTGTAGCAAAAGCATCCATAATTTTTTGCTTATCAGTAATTCTTCCAGATATTACTTGATTTTTAGTTGTGGTTCCAACCTGATTTACAATTGAGTTTAAGTTTAAAGAGGTTGAAGTAACTTTAACTTGCGCTGTATTATTTGCTTTAGATACTTCTTCAAAAGTTGCAGAAGTCTTACTCATTCCGTTTCTTAATGCATCTAGTATGCTTTGAATTTGGCTATCAGATAATGAAACACCTAATTTAGAAAATTGTTTTTTGAAATCATTAAAATCAGTTTTATTCATACCCTTAATAATTCTATCTCCAAATGCTTTGCTATAACCAAGTTTCTCCATACCGCTGCTATCTTCTTTGATTACTAGATTCCAGAAAACTTCAGCACTTTCTTTTGGAGAAATACTTTCTTCGTTAATACTTAAATCATGATTGTCTTTAGAGGTTGCTAATCTAACTAATTTATATCCAAAATTAGTTTCATCATCTGCAACCCAATATTTGTTAACTTTTTTAAATTTAAAGGTATTTGAAGCTTTATCAGAGCTTATTTCAGCACTCTTCAATTCTTCAGCAAGTTTGACTAAATAAATTTCGCTAAATTTTTTATTTTCTTCATCATTGTTTGCAAAATTCATTTTGTCAGTTTCGTCTAAAGCAGCGACAGAAGCTTTTTCATCTATTTTTTTTATATCAAAATTAGTAGCTGAGATTTCTACTTCAGCTTGATCTCCTGACTTAGAAATTTGTTTGGTCTCATAAGTGATTTTTGAAAGTGCTTCTTTATAAGCATCAGAGATTGAATTTAATTGTTCATCTGAAGCAGCATATCCCATCAAAAGAAGGTTTTTTTTCAATTCACTCTTTATCTTATCTTGATAGTCTTTTATTAGCTTATCTTTATCGGCATCTGATAAACCTATTTTTTGAATGTTTTGAGCATCAGATTTAAAAATCAATGAACAGTAAATGTCCGCTGAATTTTTTGCGGCATTAGTATCGCACCCGCTAAATAGAAAACTAAATAGCAGTACTACTAATACTGTAAAACTAAGTATTCTTTTTTTCATCATTATTTACACCCCTAATATTATTTTCTCTATCAATAAATGACAAAATATATTATAACATCCAATTAAGTAAATTAACAACTACATTTTTAGCACTATTTTGCTAAAAATAGTCATATTTATTAATAATGATTCCGTTTGTTGTAAAAGTAAATTTTTAAATATAGTAACGAAGTTTAATAATATATGATATTGCAGTGAATAATGTTTTTATTGCGAAGGGGATTTGCTTTATGAAAAAATTAATTGCATTAAGGTTAAACTTTTGTTTGTTTCGTTTTGTGTAATCTTGAGGAGGTTTGTTGTATAAAAAGTAGCTTTCACAGTTAAACATAAACTGTGAAAGCTACTTTTAATCTAATCAATTTAGATGGTTTCTAACATATCGGTTGGATTTTTTGCAGCATTTACCTTCGAAAAGGCTTTTATAATTATTCCATTTTCATCAATTAAATATGTAGTTCTTACAACACCCATTGTCTTCTTCCCATACATATTTTTTTCTTTCCACACGTCATAAGCTTCAATAATTTTTTTCTCTGTATCTGAAAGTAAAGTGAAGTTTAGATTGTACTTATCAGCAAATTTTCTGTGAGATTCTACAGAATCTTTACTTATACCAATAACTTCTGCACCCTTTTCTTGAAAATCAGGATATCTTTCTGCAAAACCGCAAGCTTGCTTTGTACATCCTGCAGTATTATCTTTTGAATAAAAATACAATACAATTTTCCTACCTCTAAAATCTGATAGTGATGTTTCCTTTCCATCTTGGTTTAATAGCTTAAAATCAGGGGCCTTTGTTCCGACTTCTAACATAATTTTTTCATCCTCCTATTCTTTTATAAAGACAATATTTTTATTATTTGATTTTTCCTTATTAAATTTATAACCGAGTCTATTAAAGTTCTTTATTTCTGATATTGTTTCGATTTTTTCCTCAGCCATAAATCTAACCATTTCACCTCTGGCCATTTTAGCTAAGGTTCCTTTGGTTAAAATTTTACCTTCTTTATACTCACCAAAAGTGCATGATATCAATTGAACTTTTTTATTTAAATAATTTTCAATACATTTGCTATATTCTTTAGATGCAAGGTTTAAGACAATATTTGTATTTTTATATAGTTTATTAAATAAGCTGTCCCCCCAGTAATCATATAAGTCTTTATAACCTGAAAGCTTTATTGGAGCTTGCATTTCAAGACGATATGGCACGACGCCATCAAATGGTTTAAGAATTCCATAAAAACCAGATAGAATATATAAATGATTTTCAACATAATCTAATTGATCAAGATCAAATACATTTGGAGAAATATACTGATATTGTATTCCTTCGTATGCTAATATAGCAGGAGTAAGTTTTTCCGTAAGATTCATATTAGTGAAGTATTCAAAGCTTGTCTTAGCAATTTTATCACTACATTTCCATAAAATCTTAGCTTCGTCATAGCTTAAATTTTGAATATACTTCATTAATAATTCTGTTTTGTCTAAAAAACAGGGCATATTATATTTTTCGATTTCTGTGTCTAACTGCATCTTTTTTGCTGGTGATATAATTATCTTCAACTGATATTTCCTCCATATTGTTATAGATAGGTTAAGTGCATTTTTATTTATATTGCAAATACTACTTTTTATTTGAACTAATTTGATGTTCGCTTGTTTTTATTATATCACAATTAGGTTTTTGTTTGAGAGTTTAGGGAAAATGCAATTACTGAATAAACATAATTGATTTTAGATTCTCACTTTTTTCAGAATTTCTTAAATTTAGGTATAAAGTATTAATTTAGAACTTAAAATAAAGAATAAAAAAGTTATTGACAGACATAAATGAAAATGTTAAGATGAAAAACGTCGCTGAGATGCATCAACAATTTTAAATGAATTGATTGATAAAAGTTATAAAGACAGCTTAAAAGAATTTGAAAAAAGTTATTGACAGAGCATCTAGGTGATGATATAATTAATAGGCTATCAGAAACGACAGCAAACGATTAAAGATTACAGCGAAAGTTGTAAGAAAGAAAATGGTCTTTGAAAATTGAACAGAATAAGATAAATACATTTAAGTAAACCAGCAATTTTTATTTGAGTAAGCTAAGATTAAACTTTTTATTGAGAGTTTGATCCTGGCTCAGGACGAACGCTGGCGGCGTGCTTAACACATGCAAGTCGAGCGATGAAGTTCCTTCGGGAATGGATTAGCGGCGGACGGGTGAGTAACACGTGGGTAACCTGCCTCATAGAGGGGAATAGCCTTTCGAAAGGAAGATTAATACCGCATAAGATTGTAGTACCGCATGGTACAGCAATTAAAGGAGTAATCCGCTATGAGATGGACCCGCGTCGCATTAGCTAGTTGGTGAGGTAACGGCTCAC
>NZ_JAKJJY010000008.1:0-23372 GCF_022320955.1 Clostridium sp. YIM B02555
CTGGCGTTACTGGTGCTACTGGTGACACCGGAGCTACTGGTGCCACTGGAGCTACTGGTGACACTGGCGCTACTGGCGTAACTGGTGCTACCGGAGCTACTGGTGCCACTGGCGCTACTGGTGACACTGGCGCTACTGGCGTAACTGGTGCTACCGGAGCTACTGGTGACACTGGTGCTACTGGTGATACCGGAGCTACTGGCGTTACTGGTTCTACCGGCGTAACCGGAGCTACTGGCGACACTGGTGCTACTGGTGCCACTGGCGCTACCGGCGCTACTGGCGTTACTGGTTCTACTGGTGACACTGGCGCTACTGGCGTAACTGGTGCTACCGGAGCTACTGGTGATACTGGTGCTACTGGCGTTACTGGTACTACAGGCGATACTGGTGCTACCGGCGTAACCGGAGCTACTGGTGACACTGGAGCTACTGGTGACACTGGAGCTACTGGTGCTACTGGTGATACCGGAGCTACTGGTGCTACTGGTGACACTGGCGCTACCGGTGATACTGGAGCTACTGGCGTTACTGGAGCTACTGGCGCTACTGGTGCTACAGGCGCTACTGGCGTTACTGGTGCTACTGGTGACACAGGTGCTACTGGAGCTACTGGTGCTACCGGTGACACAGGAGCTACTGGTGATACAGGAGCTACTGGTGCTACCGGAGCTACTGGCGTTACTGGTTCTACTGGTGACACTGGCGCTACCGGTGATACTGGCGCTACTGGAGCTACCGGAGCCACTGGCGTAACTGGTGCTACAGGCGATACTGGCGTTACTGGTGCTACTGGCGTAACTGGAGACACTGGCGCTACTGGCGCTACTGGTGACACTGGCGCTACCGGAGCTACTGGTGATACCGGAGCCACTGGCGTTACTGGTTCTACTGGTGACACTGGCGCTACTGGTGACACTGGTGCTACAGGCGCTACCGGAGCTACTGGAGACACTGGCGCTACTGGTGATACCGGAGCTACTGGTGACACTGGTGCTACTGGCGCTACTGGTGATACTGGAGCTACTGGTGACACAGGCGTTACTGGTGCTACTGGCGCCACTGGCGTTACTGGTGATACCGGAGCTACTGGTACTACTGGTGACACAGGTGCTACTGGTGACACTGGTGCTACAGGCGACACAGGTGCAACCGGCGCTACTGGCGTTACTGGTGACACTGGCGTTACTGGTGCTACTGGCGTAACCGGAGCTACTGGCGATACTGGTGCTACTGGTAACACAGGTGCTACTGGTGACACCGGAGCTACTGGCGCTACTGGTGACACTGGCGTTACTGGTGCTACCGGCGCCACTGGCGTTACTGGTGATACTGGTGATACCGGAGCTACTGGTACTACTGGTGACACTGGTGCTACAGGCGACACAGGTGCAACCGGCGCTACTGGTGACACAGGTGCTACTGGTGCCACTGGCGCTACTGGTGACACTGGCGCTACTGGCGTAACTGGTGCTACCGGAGCTACTGGTGACACTGGTGCTACTGGTGATACCGGAGCTACTGGCGTTACTGGAGCTACTGGCGTTACTGGTGCTACAGGCGATACCGGAGCTACTGGTGCTACTGGCGTAACTGGTGCTACTGGTGATACCGGAGCTACTGGCGTTACTGGTGCTACTGGTGACACCGGAGCTACTGGTGCCACTGGAGCTACTGGTGACACTGGCGCTACTGGCGTAACTGGTGCTACCGGAGCTACTGGTGACACTGGCGCTACCGGTGATACCGGAGCTACTGGCGCTACTGGCGTAACTGGTGCTACCGGAGCTACTGGTGACACTGGTGCTACTGGTGATACCGGAGCTACTGGCGTTACTGGTGCTACAGGCGATACCGGAGCTACTGGTGCTACTGGCGTTACTGGTGCTACTGGCGATACCGGAGCTACTGGTGCTACTGGCGTTACTGGTGCTACTGGTGATACCGGAGCTACTGGCGTTACTGGTGCTACTGGTGACACCGGAGCTACTGGTGACACAGGTGCTACTGGTGATACCGGAGCTACTGGCGTAACCGGAGTTACTGGACCGACTGGAGATACTGGAGCAATAGGAGCTACTGGTGATACTGGTGCTACTGCTACTGGTGCTACTGGCGCTACTGGCGACACTGGTGCTACTGGCGCAACTGGAGCTACTGGCGTTACTGGTGCTACTGGTCCTGGAAGCACAATTACTTCCACAAGTGCAACAGCTTCACAAACTCTTCTTCCGGTTGGTACTCCAACAACTGTTCTTACTCTACCAGTCACAACAACTACTGCTACTCAGACATTAAAATTGGATTCTATGGCAGAGGTTGATATAACCGTAGGAGCAGGTGCTTATAATTATACAGTCTTATACGAACTACTCGAAGTTATAGCAGGTGTCATTTCTTCAGAATCTGTCGACAATGCAGGCAATGCTACTGGTGTTGAAACACACACTGAAGTTCCTAATTTAACTTGGGTTGTCACTCCTGGAGCTGCTAGTACTTTCACTTACACTATTCGAATTACAGTTACTAGTACTACTCCAGCTAATATCACAGGTGCTACTGCTAATACTAGATCATTAAATTCAATTATCTTCGGATAATCAATAAATATATGTTAGGCTGCCTGTCTTCTTCTAGGCAGGCGGCCTTTCTTTTTAACAAAGTAAAGTTTGTATCAAAATATTTTTTGTTTCCATATTATATATTGTAAAAATTTTAAAGAAGGTGATGATTTGATAACTGTTAGTCTTTGCATGATAGTAAAAAATGAAGAAGATTCAATAGCACGATGTTTAGAATCAGCAAAAGACATAGCTGATGAAATGATAATTGTTGATACTGGTTCCAATGATAAAACAAAGGAAATAGCTGGTAGATACACGTCAAAAATTTATGATTTTGAGTGGATTGATGATTTTTCTGCTGCTAGAAACTTTTCTTTTAGCAATGCCACTAAAGATTATATTCTTTGGTTAGATGCTGATGATGTCATACTTCCTGAAGATATAGAAAAACTGAAAACTTTAAAAGAAACTTTAGATCCTTCTGTAGACTCTGTAACTGCAAAGTATAATATAGGTTTTGATGAGTATGGAAATATAACAGCAAGTTACAGACGTAATAGGCTAGTCAAAAGAACTAATAATTTTAAGTGGTATGGTTTTGTTCATGAATATTTAGCCGTGGGAGGAAATATATTCAATAGCGAAATTGGCATAACCCATAAAAAGATAAAGCATACTCCTAAACGGAATCTTGAAATTTATCAAGGTAAATTAGAGCAAGGTGCAGAATTTACTCCCAGAGATATACTTTATTATGGTAATGAATTGTATGACCATAAGTTATATGATAAAGCCCTAGAATACTATGACAAGTTTTTAGATTCAAATCAAGGCTGGTTTGAAGATAACATTCGAGTTTGTGGAAAACTATGTGATTATTTCCAGTCAATAGATAAAATGGAAAAAGCCAGAAAATATGCTTTTAGAAGCTTTGAATACGACACTCCAAGAGCTGAAGCTTGCTGTAAAATCGGTTTTTCTTTCTTACATGAAAAGAAATATAAACAAGCGGCTTTTTGGTATGAAGAAGCTACAAAACTTGAGAAGCCAAAAGATAGCTGGGGATTTTTTAACGATGCATGTTGGACATGGTTGCCCCACTTACAGCTATGCGTTTGCTATGACAAACTAGGAAACTATAAATTAGCATATGAGCATAATGAAATTGCTAGTCAGTTTAGACCAAATGATGAACGAATATTGTATAATAAAAAATATTTCGAAAAGCTAGGTTTTAGTTAAAGTAATATATATTATCTTCATGACTTCCCTATCTGTATTGAATTTCAATCATATCTATTTACTAGTATTACACATTCTTTGATAAGCAGGAACTGTATAAACATTACTAGTTCCTGCTATTTCATTTCAACTGTTTTTTAATTATATGAATAGAGTTAAGTATTCTTAAATTAATCCATGTAGCAATACCACAATATATCCATAGAATATAATTGATTATAAATAAGTATTAAATATATTAAAACTTAAATTATTTGCCTATACATGTTGTAAAAAAGTTTATTCATCTAAATTTGATCTATACTTTTAGAAATTGCGAACATGTTAACTGTACAAAGTATAAATTTCATTAGTTAAAACTCATATAGTTTAAATATTTTTATAATAATTATTAAATGGAGGCAAAATGAAAGAAAATAAAATAGCATTTATTACCTGTGTAAATGATGAAGATTCTTATAAAAAAAGTTTATCCTATATAAAAAAACTTAAAGTACCTGAAGGTATAGAAATTGAGATAATAGCAATAAGAAATGCTAAATGTATAACCTCTGCATATAATGAGGCTATGCAGAAAAGCGATGCTAAATACAAGGTTTATCTTCATCAAGATGTTTATATACAAAATCAGAATTTCATTAGAGATATATTAAATATCTTCAAGGCAGATCAGAATATAGGCCTTATAGGTATGGCCGGAGCCAAAATTATGCCTGTATCCGGAATATGGTGGGAAGATCATTGTAAGGTAGGAAAAGTTTATGACAGTCATAGTGGGACTATGAAATTATTAACCTTTAATGAAATTAATGATTTATATACAGAGGTCAAAGGAATAGATGGACTTATAATTATAACTCAATATGACCTGCCATGGAGAGATGATATCTTTGATGGATGGCATTTTTATGATCTTTCACAAAGTGTTGAATTTCTTCGAAAAGGATTTAAGGTAGTAGTTCCGAATCAACATACTGCATGGTGTATTCATGATTGCGGCTATGTAAATACAACAAATGGATTTGAAGAATCTAGAAATAAATTTCTAGATAATTATTCTAAAGATATATTTCCATTAGTAAGCATATTGATACCTGCTTACAATCAAACAAATTATCTTGAACAAGCTCTTGATTCTGCATTAAATCAGAGTTATAGAAATACAGAAATTATTATATGCGATGATAGTACAACTAGCGATGTACAAATATTAGTTGAACAATATATGCTTAAAAACAATAATATTAAGTATATTAACAATGGTGGACCATCTGGTCTTAAAGGCCAGATCAATATAAGAAAATGCTTTGCAGCATCATCAGGCGAGTATATAAGCTATTTATTACATGATGATCTTTACAACTCAAATAAAATAGACAAGATGATTAATTACTTCCTTTATGACGATACACTTTCACTTATAACAAGCTACAGAAAGATGATTAATATAAATGGCGAGTATCTTATGGATAATTTCAGAACTGTTTGTCAATATCCTTATGATACTCGTTTAACTGGAGATGAAGCAGGACGAAAGATTCTTTTTTCTATGATTAACTATATTGGTGAATTAACTACTGCCATGTTTAGGCGAAAGGCAGTGGACTTTGATATCATTAATTATGATAAATACAAAATATATTGTCTGAGTGATATATCATTATGGTTAAAATTATTAAGGAAAGGAAACATGATTTATATTTCTGAACCCTTAAGTAAATTTAGAATTCATGACGCACAAAATACCTTTGATAATACTTTAACTTCTTGGGCTTCAATTGATTTTTTTAACATGATTATTTCTTCATATGAAAATAAAGTGTTTATTAAAAATAGAAAAGAACTTTTAGAAAGCCTTATGTCATGGTATAAGGAGTATGCTGGAGATCTTATTAAGTTTAGTAATCAATATAATAATAGTTCTAACAATAATGCAGAAATAATTAAACTTAGGGATGAATATATAAATTGTTATACCAAATTTATAAATATATTATTGGAGTAATTCTAAGGAGATATTAAATAGCACACTAGAGTTATTTAATTCCTGCAAAGAAAGAAAATGTACATAGATTTGTTTACACAAATCTATGTACATGTTTTCTACTAAATAAAATTCTATGTATTGAGTACAATTTTTCATTATATTCATAATATAATATTGAGATATTTTATAGCTATTACACGAATGTCGTAACAAATAAGAATAAAATTGAGGTCATTTAATAGGAGGTTAATTTGTGGATAATAGTAACCTAGTTAGTATATTGGTATTATCTTATAATAATTTACAGTATATAAAAGATTGTCTAAATTCAATTTTAGAGCAAAATTACCCATGCATTGAAATTGTTATAAGTGATGATTTTTCTAGTAATTTTCAAAGGAATGAGATAAAGGAATATATAGAATCTAATAAAAAAGATAACTTAATTAATTATATAATAAATCAAAATCCATGTAATTTAGGAATAGTCAAAAATTTGAATAATGCAATCAGCTTAGCAACTGGAAATTATTTTATCAACCTTGCATGTGATGATGTGCTATTTGACAATCAAGTTATAAGCACCATTATTGATTTTTATTCTAAAACAAATTATCTCGTAGCAGCTGGACATGTAGCTCAATATGATGAACACCTAAGAGGTTGCCTATTAACAACCCCTACATGGCAATATATTAAATATACCTATGGCAATCCTATTGATTGTTATAAAAAGCTATGTGCCGGTAATTTTATACCTTCACCAGGTATGTCATACAAACGAGAACTTATTAATAGATATGGTATGTATGATGAAGAATATACGTTAGTAGAAGACTATCCAAGATGGCTATATTTGACAAGAAATGGATGTAGTATAGGTTATATAGATCGATTTATTGTTAAATACAGAAAAGGGGGTATCTCAAATAATAGAGATGCTAAAACTGATAAAATATTTAAAGATGACTTAGAATTAGTTCGAAAAAAAGAAATATTACCTTATATAGATTCAATTAAAGATGTTATATATAAGGAAGATCTTAACGAAAATTCTCCAAATAAAGGATAATGCTATTATTGGTAATAATGTAATAACTGTTATATACATTATACAGTAATAATAAGGGACAATGTTCATGTAAAAAAAGTAAGCTTTATAGGATGAGGATGTATTCTTGGAGAGTAAATAAATCTTAAAAATCCAAAGGAAGGAAATGATTTTATATTAGATGATTCGACAGTAGGTTTATATCTTGGACCATATACATGAAGTGAAATGTATGATTGTTAAAAGAGACTCAAATTTATTATTATAATTTTTTCATACTTAATATACTAAATTCAAATCTCTATTAATCAATTTAATATTTTAATATATCAAGACCTTCTGCATCATATATATCAACTTCCTTTATTGATCTTAATATTTCCTTTTTAGCAAGGTCAATATATCCATGTTTATAATATAATTTTCCAAGGTAAAGTAATGCGTATTTAGTGTCTACTACATTCAATAAATTAATAGCTACTGCTAACTCATCAAATTTATTATTTATAAGCAATATTTCTATAACTTCTAAAATTATATTCATATATTCTTTATCATTTTCATCCTCTGACAATATCTTTGTTGGTTCTTTGGTAAATAGTTTTATTAACTCTGAATATACTCTTAAGTACTTTTTATCATAATTGGATAAGTTATCTTCATTAAAACTATTTACTATAGATAATGCATTTTCATATTTATTTAATAATATAAAGCTTAGAACTTTATACATGGAAAAGACTATATAATATGAACTTTTTTTATCTATATCATTTATATTGATATATTCTTCAAAATCACCGTTTCTTACAAGACACCTTGATTTTAATATGATAGTATTTTCAGCGGCATTTACTGCAGCTTCATATTTTTTTATATATTCTAATGCTGTACTATAATATCCAACATGATAAAATAAATCAGCAATAATATTATAATAATCCTTTTTGTCTTCTGGAAATGACTCTTCCATTATTCTTTTCATCTCTTCTAATGATACATTTTGTGCTTTTAATACATCAGCTATATTGTATAAAGGTTCAATATAATCAGGTTTTAATTTTAAAGCTTCAACATAATTGTTATAAGCAGTATTATAATCTTTATACTTCATATAAACATTACCTAGTTCATAATAAGCTCTATAACTCCATGTTCCAAATATAAATTTCAATTCTGAAGGTGGTTCACCAAGTTCGATGCATTTTTCCAATGCTTTTATTTGAAGAGTGGGTCTATCAAGCTCATGCCAAATAAGAGATTTGTAGAAGTAAAAATCTGTACATTTAGGATAATGCGAGCTTCCAATATCTACAAATTCTAGAGCTTTATTATAATTTTTTAATTTCAAATTGGCAATAATTATTCGCAATATCAATAAAGAACTATAGCCTGTATTAGGAGTAAACTTTTCATAGGCTTTATAGTAACATTCTAAAGCTTTATTCATATCATCTAATGCTCCATATTCATTTCCCAAATTAAAGTAAACAAATCCATCATTAGGATTTTTTTTGATTTGTTCATTCAAAATAGATATATTTCTATTTCTTTTATCTTTAGAAATAATTCTTTTATCAATGTAACCATAATGATATATCTTTATCTCATTACAGACTGCATTATAGTCTCCTTTGACATTAATTAACTGATTATGCACTTCTCCTTCATAATGAATACCTCGATTATTTTTAAATAACCTCGGATTTAAATTTATAGCAATATTATCATTGTCTATACTGTTTCCATAGTAACTTAAGGTTTCAAAATGATAAATTGCTTTTTCATCTAATTCAGTATTTAACAACACTTTAAATGTTTCCTTAGATTCTGAATTCAATTCATCGTCTGCATCTAATATAAGTATCCAGTCTTTTGTGGCGTATTTTAAAGATTCATTTCTAGCTTCACTAAAATCATTGTTCCATTTATAATAATAAACCTTAGCCCCAAAATTCTTTGCAATTTCTACTGTTTTATCACTAGAACCAGTGTCAACTATAATGATTTCATCAACTATATCCTTAATGCTAGATAAACATTTTGGTAAATATTCCTCCTCATCTTTTACAATCATACATAAACTTACTTGATTCTTCATTTAATCCCCCTTGCATAAAAAAATTGTTATATGCTTACAAGTTTATACTATTAAATTTCTACTCAATTCTGGTTTTCATACTATTCTAATTGCATCTAAGACGTTTAATTAATTCATAAATTATATTTTGAATTTAGCATTAACCATTACATAAAATCCCTCGATATATAATATGTTCTCTGTATAAAAATGTGATTATCTGCATATTACATCTATAAAATGACCATTGCTGATATTTGAAAATCAATAGTTAATTTAGTTATATTTAAAAAATAAAAATTACTTTCCAGCCCTAAGAAATTCAAAAATAAGGATAATTTATATTAAATTAAAAAGCTAAGGTTTCCCCTAGCTTTCTTATAGCTTATAACAATTCAATATTATCTTTATTTTCAACATCCTTAGTTGCATTTCTTGTGTCAAATATGAATATAGAATTTTCTTGAATAAAGCTATAATTATATTTTTTATGGGCAGTAGTTATAACAACTAAATCTGCATTCTTTAACATCTCAACTGTTAATTCTACACCTTCATACTCTTTCCCCTTATACCTATAAGATGTTATATATGGATCATAAAATGTCACTTCTGAACCCTGTTTTTGAAAATTCTCTATTACTTTAAGAGCAGGACTTTCTCTATAATCATCTATATCACTTTTATAAGCTATTCCTAATATCAAAATATTAGCTTTATTTAAAGGTTTATTAAATCTATTCAATATGCTGGCAGCTCTTTGCACTATATATTGAGGCATAAAATTGTTAATTTCTCCTGAGGTTTCTATAAGTCTTGTGTGATAATCATATTCTCTAGCTTTCCAGGTTAAATAATATGGGTCTAATGGTATACAATGCCCACCAAGCCCGGGACCAGGATAAAATGCTTGAAACCCATAAGGCTTAGTTTTTGCTGCGTCTATAACCTCCCAAATATCTATATTCATCTTATTACATATAACTGCCATTTCATTAATCAACCCAATATTTATATTTCTATAAGTATTTTCAAGAATTTTCTCCATTTCTGCTACCCTTGGGCTAGATACTTCAAAAATTCCGCTGTTTAAAACATTTCCATATAATGCTGCTGCTATTTCCGTGCTATCTTTACCTACTCCTCCGACTACCTTTGCTGTATTGGCAGTATTATACATTGAATTTCCCGGGTCCACCCTTTCAGGTGAGAATGCTAAATAAAATTCTTCTTCACACTTTAAACCGGACATTGATTCTAATATAGGCAATACTAATTCTTCAGTAGTTCCTGGGTAAGTTGTACTTTCAAGAATTACAAGCATACCTTCATGTAGATACTTTCCAACTGATTCTGTAGATTCTTTAACATAGCTAATGTCTGGTTGTTGATACTTATCTAATGGAGTAGGAACACAGATTAAGACTACATCAATATCTTTCACAAACTTAATCTCATTACTTGCTTTTAACCTTCTATTTTCAATTACAAATTTTAGGTCTTCATCTATAACATCACTTATATAATTTTTTCCATTATTAATCATGTTCACTTTTTTCTCTTGAATATCAAATCCTAGTACTTTATACCCACTTTTTGCAAATTCAACCGCTAAAGGTAAGCCTACATATCCTAAACCAATAATGCCTATTGCAGCTGTTTTATTGTTAATCTTATAAATCAATTTATCTTTGTTTAACATTGAATCCTCTCCTATTGGTCAATTCCCTTTTCCGTTAAATTTAATATATAATATGTTTTTATACTAATATGTTGCTACAACTTTAAAAGTATTGTTTTCAATGAACTTCTCATACCATAGACTAAAAATCAATGTCCTTTAAGAAGAATTAATCCTTCTTAAAGGACATTGATTTATTATTCATCGTTATTCTTTAAATTTTATATTTGCTATACTTTCCTTCACATAACTTTTCCTGAATTTCTAAGTTACTAACCGTTGACCTTGTTCACATAATTCTACAAGCTTTTTTTCATCTATATTACACCAAGTAGATGCTAATTTGGCTGAGTAATTTTCATACTTATCTTTACCTGACTTAGCAAAAAGATAATCCCAATTGATTCTATCATAATCCAAATAACCTTGCTCATAAAGATAATTCCATAAACTTGTTCCAGGCAGCGGAATTACTACTGCAAAGCTTGCTCCAGTTGGCTTAATTTCTCTTATTAAATCAAAACTTTTATTCACAGATTCAATTGTTTCCCCAGGATAGCCTATCAAAAAAAATGTATACATATCAATACCTATTTCCTTTGTAATCCGCAGAGCTTCCCTAACTTGATCCAGTGTAATTTTTTTGTTCATTTTTTCAAGCATATCTGCATCTCCACTTTCTACTCCATAAGAAATATATATGCATCCTGCTTTTTTCATTTTCTCAAGAAGTTCTTTGTTTGTCCTATTTACTCTTGTAAGGCAACTCCATTTTATATTCAAATTTCTTTTTATTATCAAATTAAGAAGTTGATTTGTGTGCTTAAAATTAGATGTAAAAGTATCATCTGAAAACCAAAACATTTTTTGTCCATAATTTTTTATTAAATATTCTATTTCTCTCACTATATTTTCAGGAGATCTATAGGCCACTTTATCTACTATTACACTTGAAGCACAATATGTACATCTATATGGGCACCCTCTAGATGATACTATATTATATCTATCGTATAAATTCATATCTAACAAATAGTATGCTGGCATAGGAATATCATCAATATTCTTAATTAATTCTTGTTGCTCCGTACATATAACCTCTCCATTTTTTATATAAGCAATTCCTTTGACCTTACTAACTTCCGTACCCTTTCCAAGTGATTCCAATAAATTTAATATTATAGTTTCACCTTGTCCTCTAATTACAAAATCTATTGCTCCATTAGATTTTTCTAACATATACTTATAACTGGCAGTAGCATGATTTCCACCAACGCTAACAATTATGTTCTTATTATAATCCTTTATTTTTTCACATAACTCTATTGCTAGATTATTTAGAGGTGAATAATTTGCACTAATTCCAATAAAATCCGGACTTATTTTCATTATTTTTGCTATTACATCATCTAATGTTAATTCTTCAGCATTAGCATCTATAATTGTTACTCTGTATCCATTAAGTTCTAAAACTGCGCCAATATATGCAATTCCCATAGGTGGATCTTTTTGAATATCAAATTTTATACGCCAATTAAAATTAGGCATTATTAACACTACATTCTTCAACATATATGCAATCCTTCTCCATACAATCTTAGTCTTTTTAATTTTCTTATAGAACCTTCCAGCGAAAATTTCACTAGTCCTGTGGAAGATAAATGTCTCTGATTTCGGTAATTGTTAAATAAGTATAATTCCTGCATTGTATATCTATATAGATATACAAATGAAGAATCACACTTATAAATGGAATATACATGTATCATTGAGAAATTATAATCATAACACTACACTAGAAATCAGATACATATTTGTGCAAGCGGCATATGAAATTAAGCTGTGATGGTTGTTAAGCAGAGAACCCAAATCTGTGATTTGGTGTGAATCGCTTACTCAGCGAACGAACGTGAGTCGAGTTTCCTCTAAGGTTGTTCCATTTTCTGCTTGTCATAAATTTACTTTAGGAACATGCAGAAATGGGGGCAACCTTCCACTTAGAACCCATCCAGCGAAGATTTCATTAGTCCGCTGTAATAAATATGTATCTAATTTCGGTAAGTTTTGCATAAATATAATTCTTGCATTGTATATCTATATATTATCTAATAATTTTACTTTCATAGAATAATTTAATTTGTCCTTTATTTTTTTATTGTCTCCTAACATATTTTTACATTCTATATTATTAAATTCATATTGTACATTATTAATACCAAACTTATCGCTTATTCTTTGACAAAGTTCTTTTATAGATACTATTTCGTCTCCACATGCATTGAATATCCCTTCAAGCCTTTTCTCAACAACCCCATTAATAAGATTACATAAATCTACAATATTAATTGGATTAATTAACGGCATTCCTTCATCATTTAAAATTACCTTCTCACCTTTTAATATCTTGTGAATAAGATTTGAAATTAATCTTCCTTTTTGACCTTTTCCATATGGGAAAAAAACTCTTATAATTGTGATTTTAATTTTATTTTGATATTCCATGCAAAGCTTTTCTGAAAAGTACTTGGATAAACTATATATACCATGTGGATTGCATTGTTCCTCTTCTTTAAATGGATTACTTTCAAATCCATACACTCCCCCGGTGGAAATATAAATAAATTGTTTTATACCTGTTTTTCTGCTAAGTTCTAAAAGTTCTAATGTAGATCCTACATTAACATCTATATATTCCCTAATATTTGAATTACAATCTCCTACAATAGATGCACAATGAATTATAGTATCTACATCAAATGGCATTTCTACATTTTCCATGCTATCTCTTAAATTCCAATATATATTTTTACAACTTTCATTTCTATTTCTTCCCAAATTATATAATATATCATCTTCCTTAAAAGTATTTACTAAACTTCCTCCTAAAAATCCTGTACCACCTGTAATAACTATATTTCTATTCATACTTAAACCTCTAATATAAAACTTATTTCATATTTCCTCTATACCACGCAATTGTTTTCTCCAATCCAGAAATCAAATCATATTTAGGTTGATACCCCAATATTTCTTTTGCTTTATCAATGCTTGGAATTCTTATTTCTACATCAACATAGTTTTTCGGCACATATACTAAATTTGACTTTGAATTTGATATGGTTTTTATACTATGAGCAAGCATAGAAATTGTAATGGTTCCTCTTGGATTTCCGATGTTAAAAGAATTTCCTATTGCTTCTTTTTTTTCTAAACAAAGCATTATGCCATTAACAAAATCCTCTATATAACACCATGATCTTATTTGATCTCCATCACCATGGATTTCCATATCCTCCTCCTTTAATGCTTTTAATATAAATGAATGAATTGCACCTTCTCCTACCTGTCCTTCTCCATATATATTGAAAGGTCTTACTGAAATTGCAGGTAATCCATATTCCTTATAATAACTATGTGCTAAATGTTCTCCTGCAAGTTTACTTACAGAATATGTCCATCTAGCTTCTCCTACAGGTGCTAAATTTGTAGTACTTTGTTCATCTACTTTGAATGCATATGATCCAAATACTTCACTAGTTGATATATTAATGAATCTATCCATCTGTTTTATATAATCTTTAATAGACTCTACAACATTATAAGTACCTATCATATTCACCTTCATTGTTTTTACTGGATTTCTTATTACAGTATCAATTCCTGCTATAGCTGCTAAATGTATTACTATTTCAGGTTTAAATTCATCCACTGCACTTTTTAAAGATTTATAATCTAGTATATCTCCTTTAACCAATTTTATATTTTTCATCTTAAGTAATTCAGTTTCTTTGACCGAGTTTCTATTCAGATTATCATAAATTAATATTTCATTATTATTTAATAGTCTTTCACATATCTTACTTCCAATAAATCCAGCTCCACCTGTAATCAGTATTTTTTTATCTTTTACCATATTCTTTGCCTTCCATTATATTTCTTCGTATATTTTAACTATCTCAGAATTCAGCTTATTGATATCATGATATTTTTCTACATATTTGCGTCCATTGAGCCCAATTATTTTTAAAGCATCCTGATTTTTTATTAAATATTCTATTTTTTCTTTAATATCTTCAATTCCACATGAAATAATGGGTAATTCACTTGGATATTTTTCTTTCATCTTCTCATTTATATAACATATTACTGGTTTACCTAATGCCATATTTTCAATTGCCACCAATCCATATGAACCTATTAACAACTGATCAATAACAATATCAGCATTTCTATAAGTTTTCATTGCATCTTCATAACTCATATTTTCTATAAGTTTAAAATCGAAATCATAACTCAGTTTTAAAGCTTCTATAGCTTTTAGAATATATTTTGTGCCTTTAATTTCTCTATTCGTTGGTGCATGAACTATTAATAATTTATTATTTTTAGCATTATTTAACTTGAAATCACTTAAATCTATGCATTGACGTATTATATGAATATTTTCATAATAATCTTTTACATAGTCATATAATTCGTAATCACAAACCGCGCAGTGTGAAATATTCTTTGATAAAAACTCTAACCGTCTTTTTATTTTATTTTCATCTAATTCCTTAACTTTTACATTTGGACTTACCTTAACTGCTTTAGAATACATTCTTACATCAGATCCCCAATGTTGCATTAAAACTTTTTTACCTAATTTTTTAAGAAGCTGCAAATCACTATAATCTATAGCTAAGCTCGTTCCAAAATGAAAATGGAATACATCATTTTCTGCTATCATTTTAGCAGCAAGCTTTTTTGTTTCTACATTTGCTGCATTAATATCTTTATATAAATTAATGTCTAATACATAATCGCATTTATATCCTAGATAACTCGGATAATAATTTAACGATTTTGCCTCTAATCCTAATTTCCTAAGACCTTTTGTTATAGTGTTTATTTGATTTGCAATTTCGATAGTACCATTTAAAATCCTCAAATTACTACTTATAGGTTTAAAATTCGAAATTATATCTCCAACATTTACATTGCTACTTGGATTAAACAATTTTGCCTTGCAAAAATATTCTAAGGCTTGTTTCTCTTCTTTCTTTTTATCCATTAAGTAACTAAGATTAAATAATAACTCTTCATTATATGGTTCTCTTTCTAATACATTTTTTAATATATTTTCAGAATCTAAAGTAATTCCTTTCATCATAGTTATAATCAATTTCAGGGAATACATTTCTGGATCAAACGAAACAACTTTAAGGTATTTATCTATAAGAAATAATGATTTTTCTAATTTCTTATTATCTAATAAATATTGTATATTATCTTTTATCTGCTTTTTCATATTTTGTAATTTTTGTTCCATTTCATTACTCCAAAATTATGATTATTATATTGTATTCTTTGATAATTTAAATTATGATTTATTGTCATTGACTTTAGTCAAATCTCATTTTTAAATAAATTTGATGTTAACGTAATATAAATTAATGAGCAAAATTCATTGAATCATAAATATGAAACAAATCACTTTACGCATTGCCGAAATATGTATTATATCGTCACAATTTAGAGAGCTAGTAATATAATATAATATAAAAATATGAAAAAATCCAAGAAATTAATTAAAGGAGATGTTATTTAATGGCAAGTTTTGATACTCCACAATCAACCACTCTTGCATCAATTCACGTTACTGGAACTATCCCTGCAGCTAACGATGCAGGTTATATTGAAATTCGAGCTATTGCTTCTCGTGCTGGTGCTAAACAGACTTTTTACCAAGCGTTTTCTGTTACTGCTAGTCCTACAGGTCCTCAAAGAGCTTGGGCAGGTAATGGAACTTATCAGATAGTTATCTATCCGAAATTAACCAGCACCCAATCAGTTACTTCGACATCAGTTCTTAGTAGTTTCCAACAATAATATGAACTATAATATAAATTTCATGGGGTCAGTATATGACTCCATGTTTTCTAACAAAAGGAAAGAAGATTTAAAATGTAGCTATTATAATTATTTCTACAAGTAAAAGTCTAACATAACAGATAAATTTCCAATAGTAGATTGCAATTTTATTCACTCCTTTTTATAAATTGCATATATTAAAGTGATATGATTCTAAATAAAACTTACATAAGGTAACACTCCCATCTCACCTAAAGGTGAAAGTGATTCACAGAAAATCAAAGATTTTTGTTCTCTACTTTTCTTTAAGGTGGGAGATAACAGTGGCGAGCCACTAGACATTATGCCCCTTGTAGTTACATTGTGCCCCTTGTGGGTATAGGTTCAACTAACCTTCAGAGGAAGATTTACCCTCAAGGGGTACTTAGAAAACTCCCTCTGAAGCTAAGTTTCATTTTATATGGCTAACGATAGCGAAGAAATGGAGGTTAATAATGAAAAGTATTTCGATTCCAGCTATTAAAAGTTTAACAATTTCAAATAAATATCCTGATAAAAGTTTAAATGAAGATACAATAATAGTAGGCTCTGATGGTGAACATAACTATTATAGCTATTTATTTTGGGATATCTCATCAATACCTTCTAATGTTGTAATATCCAGTGCAAAGCTTACGCTTTTTAAGGCTGATAATTTTTTTTATGATACTAGCAAAAAAATCTCCATAAGTCCGCTTTATGAATACTTTAGCACCTATACAACTTATAACAATTCCCCTAATTATAATCACAATACTATAATAAATTTTTATCCATTGACTACTAATGTATCAGTAACAGTAGATATTACCACTATTGTTTCGTCATGGATAAAAAACAGCTTAAGGAATAAAGGTATAATACTTTATGGAAGAAATAAAGATACCCTTACAAGCTTTGGATCTGCTACAAGTTCAAACAGCTATCTTGTACCATTTATAATAATAAATTATGAGCCTTATTCTAATAAATGTTGTAAAAAAGATTGTAATGATAAGCACTCCCAAAATGATTATTGCAAAAAAGATTGTAATGACAAATGCTTTCAAGTTGATTGTTGTAAAAAAGATTGTGATGACAAATGCTTTCAAGATTATTGTTGTGGAAAATGTATAAAGATATGTAAAGAAGAACTTGAAGCTATTTTGTTTAAAGTGTGCAAAGAGGCTTGTGGAAATAACTGCAATCCCTATCCTCCAAATACTTCAATTACTAGAACGGTAAACGTTACGGGAACTGTAGCTCCATTATCAATTTATTATATAGTTGTTGATTTACAAGTAACTCGCGCTTCCAGTGGACAAATAAATAACTATTATGTATCTGATGAATATGATAATTCCCTAAATAATAATCCACTTCCTATAGATAAAACTTATAATATAGCAATAAGCCCTCCTATTCAGCCTGGAGATACAGAAAATGTAATCTTATATGGTTCCTATAAAGGCTTTTAAATTTACAAGTACTTTATACTTTCAGTTAAAAAACCTCAGAAATATTTTCTGAGGTTTTTTCTCTTAATTACTATCTACAGGGAATCAGCTGCCACTATACTTGAATTTAAATACTAAAGATTGATGCTAAAATCTTTAGTGCAACTTATATAAAAGAAAAAATTAGATTTAATTATAATTAACTTCTCTGTTTAAATCTAATTATCCTTCATCTTCTTCGCTACTTCATTAGCAGCAATCATTCCACTTTGAAGAGCCCCTTGCTGAGAAACATGCTTTTGTGAAATATGCTCTCCTGCAAAGAACACCCTGTCTCCCATTTCGGGAACTGTAACAGCATAGGAAAAAAGCGTTTTATCCTCCGGCTTTGATAATGCTCCTGCAGTCCATATATATTGTACATCCGACCAAATTAATGACTTATAGTCAATTAACTTGTCATCTAAATAATGAGGCGAAAGTCCATGAACTTTTTCTATATATCTCATTACATCATCAATTTGCAATTCTGGATTTTCATTTCCCAATCTCACTGCGTCTTGGCACCAGCTATAGCTAGCTAGTAATACACCAGCCTCTTCAGGGCTTGCCCCAGGCTTTAATACCCATTTGCCATATTTATTAGCTACAGGTTTTGCATGATCTGAAGGATAGTGAATTGAAACTAAAGGAAGATCCGTAAAAGAACATCCTCCTACTATCTTTTTTGATGCATTTCCCATTTCCCAAAATCTTTCCTTAAGATGTAGATATATCTTCTGTGCTATTTCATAGTTCATTTCATTTATAGCCTGCATCTTAGTGGTTGAAAAAAGAGGTTCAATTTCAATTCTCCTTAGGCTTGAGAATGGTATGGCACATATTACGTAATCGAATTCTTCAGATGTTTCTTTAGTATTTCTATAATCCGTATATTTAAGTATAATTTTATCTTTTGAAAAAGAATTATATATTCCACTAACAGGGAAACCCATTTTTATTTCTATTTTACCTAATTGTTCTTTACTAATACCTCTATAAGCCTCTTCCTTTTTGTCACAAAGCGCTTCATATAATGAATGAGGTAAATTAATCATACCATCGGTAATACGATAAGTATATTCAAAATCTGCTGTATAGTATTGCTGAAGCATTTCAGTAAGACTTAAACTAAAAAACTGTTCTTTGCCTTCCAAATACGCAAGCATTGATATAGAATCCTGACTAAGATCCACATTCTCATATGCATTTCTATAATTTAATTTATCTATTTCTATTATACTCTTTGAATATTCAGATTTAACTTGAATTAATTCCCTTCTTAATTCTATTGGAAGAGATCTTAAATATTTTATATATATCTTTTCATGGAGTTCAGACCATGCTTTTTTTCTCTCAATTCGGCTTAAATTAAACTTAGGATATATATTATTTTCCACACTTTTCCCTTTAGCATCATTAATCGCCCGTTCATCTCTAACATAAAACAAACCATTATCATTATGATGTACAAAAGGGCTTGTATGAAGTTTAAAAAGATTTATATAATGCCAGGTAGTCTCATGTGATACTGGTATACTCATTGGACCTAATTCACCATAGTACTTTCTATTTCTATCAAAGTAATAAGTGTATACCCTTCCTCCTATTCGATGGCTTGCTTCAAATAAAGTAATGTTACAACCTGTCTTTCTTAGTTCAAAGGCAGCAGCTAAGCCAGCTTCTCCAGCACCAATTACTGCTACTTTAACATTTTTAGCACACCCAGTCGGACAAATATCAGTTATATCTTTCGGTGGGCTCATCAAATCAATTATATTACTTAAATCATCTAATCTATTCTGCATCTTTAGTATATATTCAAGCATTGTATATCTTTCGCACTCACCAGGATTATCTATTTGATAAGGAGAGTTTGAATTACCATAAGAATTCATAACTTTCACATCCTAATATTTTTTATTACATATATAATTATATATGTACCGCATCCTTCATTTCGCATTATCCTTTATAAATCCTCAGGATTGTTACTAGTAGTTTTTCTATATCATCAAAGGTATTAAAATATCCTGGACTCACTCTCACAGTACCAGCATATTCTGTACCAATCACGTCATGTATTAAAGGTGCACAATGGTAACCTGTTCGTACAGCTATTCCTTCTTCATTCAGTTGTTCACCAACAATAGAAGCATCAATTCCCTCTATATTGAAGGAAAGTACTGGACTTCTTTGTTTTACAGAATTATTCCCATAAATTTTTACATAAGGTAGTTTTTTTAATTCCTCGAATAAATATGATATCAATTCTTTTTCACATTTTTGTATATTATCTACTCCAACTCTCTTAATGAATTTTATTCCTTCACATAAACCGGCAATTCCTGGTGTATTTAGAGTTCCACTTTCAAACTGATCTGGCATGAAGTCTGGTTGAACCATGAAATGAGAATTGCTTCCAGTTCCACCTTCTTTAAAATTCTTTACTTTTATTCCCTTTCGTATAAACAAGCATCCTGTTCCTTGAGGTCCCAATAATCCTTTATGCCCTGAGAATGCTAATAAATCAATGTTATCTCTTTCCACATCAATAGGAATAACTCCAGCACTTTGAGATGCATCCACCATAAATATAATTCCTTTTACCTTTGAAAGATTGCCAATATTTTCGATATCTTGAAGACTACCTAGTACATTAGATGCATGATTGATAATGATCATCTTAGTATTTTTCTTAATCTCTTTCTTAATATCATTAATATTAACATACCCTGCTTTATCTACATTTACCAAAGTGACTTCAACTCCGCTTTTGCTCATTGAATGCAATGGCCTTAAGACAGAATTATGTTCAATTACTGTACTAATAACATGATCTCCCTTTTTTAAAACTCCTTTAATTCCTATATTTAATGCTTCGGTTGAATTGCCTGTAAAGATTAAGTTAAAAGGACTGGGAATATTGAATAATTTGCATATTTCTTCTCTTGTTTCCATAATTTTCAAAGCTGCTTTTATAGACATGTCATAAGAACCTCGTCCTGGGCTAGCAGCATAATTTCTCATGCAATTTAGTACTTCTTCATAAACTGCTGATGGTTTTGGAAATGATGTAGCTGCATTATCTAAATAAATCATATGAATCTCCTTATAAAATTTATGCGTTGTGCTAGTTAAATTATTAAAGAACTCTATCAAAGTTCAATTATAATTAAATTAAGTAAAAATCAATAATAAGGAAGATGATTGAAATTGTAGAGTTCACTTATTATAATACTGAAAATTTAATAATTTGAATGTCTCTTTTATAGTTTCCTTTGTATCAATTGATTCTGTTTATAATGTAATAATACCTAGTTCTATGCAAAATATAGGAAACATTTTTAATAATAAACTTTCAGATTCTAAAATGACAACAATCCGCCTCGTAGGCGAATCTCTTATAATTGATTCTAAAAAGGCATGGTCTTATTTTGTTAAAAACTTTTAATACTTATTCCCCATTATTTGTCATAGAACAAGTTTTAATAGAACTAAAACTATATACATTAGTTAATTCTAATTGTTTTTCAAAAATATTTCTGATAAAAATATATTTACAATTGTTTTAAACATACTTTTAGTAGCTAGTACAACGCGTAAATAAAAGATTTATAAGGTAATTAAAATCTATTCGGAGAATAATCTTTGCTAATTATATTCGCCATCATTATATTCTCCATCATTATAACCTCTATCGTTATCATCACACTCTGAGAATAATGGTTCTAAGTTTTGATCTGGATAGAACTTAGGAATTGGAGCTTTTTCAAATCTCTCACATGGATCTTCCTCTGGTTCTTCTTCACATGGTTCTTTTGGAACTGGACAGTAGTCATAAGCTGGGATAAGAAGCTGTACAATAAGCTCACATTTTACAACAATGAAATACCCCAAAGTAATGTCTAAAACACAGTTTCCTTCTCTATCTTTTAGTAATTCACCGTCTAGTGCTTCAGCAACCATTTCAAGTTTTATTATATTAGGATCTAAATCTTGAACATGGTGAGCAGATACAAAACCAGCAGAAATTTGAGCTATAGAATCAGGACAGTAGAACTTCCCAATTACATCAGTTCTATTAATTTCATAAAATTCACTTTTGTTTACACCGTTGCAGTCAATATAATCTGCATAGAAAGAAATAATGTAAGAAAGAACTATTTTTTTGAAACCTTGTTTTCCTTTAAGTGGAATCTTATCCACGGAGACCAACTTTACATTGAAGTCCCTACTACCAATATATCTCTTAGGATTTGTTAGGGGATCACTTCTCAATTCATAATCTGTTGTATTTGTGTCAGGGCCTTCACCGTATACAAGACATCTTTTTATTAAGCATTGATCAAATATCTTAGGAACTTCAATGCAAACTAATTCAGAAGGATCTGGCAAACGTCCTTGTTTATTTACAAGACCCGGACGTGGCAAAAATTTTTTGAAGTTAATGGACATAAATTCTCCTCCTCTTGAAAGATTATGATAAATGTAATTTTATTTAATATTCATAATACATCGTATGTAAGAAAATAAAAGTGGTGACATTAAAAAGTTAGATAAAATAATTTTTTATTATATATTTTTATAAAGCCATTCCAATCATCGTCTAATATTATTTTTATTTTACTTTTAATTGCTTGAACTTCCTAGCGAACGAATGTGAGTAAGTTTTCTTTAATCTATATAATAAAGAGAACCAGAAGAATAATTATATTACTTTTTATTGCAAATTTACCTATTAATAATAATAAATATAAATTACTACATTATTATATTTTAAAGTTTGTACTTTTATCAGTATTCTATGAATATGATTATTCGCAATTTGTAACATATTATGACACCACCCATAGTATGTAATAACATGGCATTGTAATACCATGGTATGGGTTTTAAAGGAGGTTACGATTTATTGTGGGGCAGAATAGTTATTTTGATGATAAAAGAGACGATAAAAGGGAAAATTCTTTTTGCGATAGATATGATGATGTAGAATATGGTAACCAGCAGAATCCTATGTGCCTATTGGGATTATTGGAACCAATGGACAAAAAAAACTGCTGTGATTGTTGCAACTGTCCTCCATGCCCAAGAGGACGTCAAGGTCGTCAAGGCGCTCAAGGGGCTCAAGGGCGTCAAGGACCTCAAGGCCGTCAAGGCGCTCAGGGTGCTCAAGGACCTCAAGGACCTCAAGGCCGTCAAGGATCTCAAGGGGCTCAAGGACCTCAAGGCCGTCAAGGATCTCAAGGCGCTCAAGGATCTCAGGGTGCTCAAGGCCGTCAAGGCTCTCAAGGTTCTCAAGGGCGTCAAGGACCTCAAGGGCCTCAAGGCGCTCAAGGGCGTCAAGGCTCTCAAGGTGCTCAAGGTACTCAAGGCTCTCAAGGACCTCAAGGCCGT